>CAJOIN010000033.1 GCA_905234515.1 uncultured Selenomonas sp. | reverse complement strand
GAAATCAAGGTAAACATGGTATTGGCAGAACATTTTTGGACAAACTCTGCAAAATTACGGCGATTAGCCAACCCCGTCAGCACATCATGCTGCGCCATGCTAAGAATAAGCTGCTGATTATCGTAAAGCTTCTGATTCATCTCCTCCATGGCGCGGCTCATAGCCCCGAACTCATCATCCCGCTTCGACAGCACCTGCATCTCAGCCTCGGTCTGGCTGTCCATTTTTAGCTTGCCATTGCCAAGCTCACGCATTCGCTTGGTGGCAACCTTAACGGGATACGCCAGCCGCCGGCCAATCATAAATGCCATCATAACAAACATCAATTCAAGCAGAGCAAGTCCTGTAAGGATAAGGATAATCTGCTCCTTCAAATTCTGGACAAAAGTGCTCTCACTCAATGCCACACGCCGGTCGATTTGGTCAATCCATATCCCCGTGCCAATTATCCAATGATACGGTGCAAACTCCAGCGTATAATACCGTTTGGGAAGAGGTTCCTTAGTACCCGGCTTGGGAAACATAAAATTCGAAAAACCACCGCCCGACTTAGCCTGAAGAATCATCTCACGAATGAAATAACGTCCCTCGGGGTCTTGGGCGTCAATGCGAAGCTTTCCTTCTGTCTCCGTCCCCAGCAGCACCACATTCCTGCCTTGGTCCGTATCAATGGTAAAGTACCCCTGCCCATTATCGTAACGCATATTGCGCACGAGCTCCGCTGCCTGCTGCATGGCCTGCTCCTCAGTAAGCTCTCCCCGCACCTGTGCCTGGTAGCATTTTTCTACCACGCTCAAGGCAGCCTGGGTCTGCCACTGAATCAGCAGTTCAGCATTTTCCTCCATTTCTTTGCGAAATTCCGCTGTCATGCGATTGTTTTCCTGCACAGCGCCATAAATGCCGCTGCAACCTAAAAACAGTATCGTAAGAAGAGAAGTGCCGATTAATATTGTTGTCAAGCGCGCCTGCATGGACTTGAACTTTACGGCCTTCATGTCTTTTTCTTGCCTCTGAGTATATCGTACAACTCTATCATATCCTGCACCCGCTCACACTCATGGGCATTTAGATATCTGTCGTCATTGGAGGGGCCTGGCAAAGGCATGAAAATCTTTCCCACCCCTGACATGCCCATATTGCGCAGAATCTTCTCCTCATCCTTGCTCGCTTCCTGATCAAAAAACTGGATAATGCCATCCCCATCCTCAAGAGTTTTTACCTCTGACCTGGCCTTGATAGGGGATATCTTATCTTCCTCCAGCATTAACTCAATCCCAGTGAAATTCACAGGAGTTTTCCCGATATGGCATACAAAGAGCCGCAGTTGGGCATCAGTGCCGCCGTTATGGATCACATAAGGCTGCACGAAAACCCCAGTTTCTGTAGGTTTGGAATAATAGTAAACCGTGCCGCCCCCCTCACGTGGTTGTTCCTCCATTTGAAGGGTCAGGCCTCTTATTACCTCATCCGGCTTATCATCTTTAATGCCGGACTTCAGAGTCTTGGCTTCCTGCTCAGCCATATGTGCTTTTCTCTCCGCAATTTCCTTTTGTTCCTTGGCTTCAATAGCTGCCAATTTTTCCTGCAGTTCCTTTTCCTGCCGGGCACTTACCACAGCCTTAGTTTCCTGGTAATGCTGAATAGCCAGGATTCCCAAAGGAGTAACAATACCAACTATCAGTATTAGCATGGCGATAGCCTTGAACTTGCCCATAAAGACATCTACCTCCCTTGACGGCAATCCATCCTGTAAGGGAAATATTCGACTCTTCTTTCAGGATTCCTGCCTAAGGCAGGTGGAGATATTTGCTGCCTTAGGCGCTTGCCCGGATTGCCCAGCGCAGCTTGGTGGAATGTGCCCTGGGATTTGCCCGGCACTCCTCGCGGCCCGGCCTTATCACCTCATCTGCCACTTCACTGTATAAGTCCTGCTGCTTAAAGACCTTAAAGGCCTTTTTTACTATCCGGTCCTCTCCTGAATGGAAAGTAAGAATAGCAGCTCTCCCACCGGGAGCCAGAGCATAGGGCAGCTTTTCCATAAACTCATAGAGAACTTCATACTCGTGATTGATATCTATGCGCAGCGCCTGAAAAACCCTGGTAGCACTTTTCTTTACCAGCTCTCTGCGGGCCGCCTCCTGCTTTTTGCTGCTATGGCCTGTGCGCTCCAGGATTTCCTTGGGCAGGCTGATTTTGGATAGAGCCACCTCCACCGCCTCATAGAGCGCCTTGGTGGTCTCAATCTTTTTCCCCTTCTTATTACAGGAGATAATCTGACGTGCAATTTCCTCTGCATAAGGCTCGTCAGCATTTTCCCTAAGCATGCCTGCCAGTTCCTCTCTGTCCACTTCAGCCAGACGCTGGGCTGCCGTGATTCCTCCCTCAGGATTCAGGCGCAAATCCAAAGGGCCGTCAGCCTTGTAGCTAAAGCCCCGCTCAGGATTGTCTATCTGCATGGAGGACACACCCAAATCTGCCATAATGAAGTCAAAGGGTCCCACTTCTTCTGCCAGTTCGTCAATCTGGCAGAAATTCATCTGCCGCAGCTCCCAAAGATCAGGGCCAAAACCTGCCTCCCTCAGCCTTGCCTCCGTCTTGCGTGACTCTATGGGATCAATGTCTCCGCTGATAAGATGCCCATGGCCCTGCAGGGCCTCAAGCATGGCCCGGCTGTGGCCGCCATAGCCCAAAGTGCCGTCAAAGCCCCGCTCACCAGGCTTAATAGCCAGCACCTCCAGTATCTCCTTTACCATTATGGGAATGTGCATGCCTGCCGGGGTATTGCCCTTGGCGATGACATGCTCTATCTCACTGCCGTACTTTTCCGGCTGCAGTTCCTTGTATTTCTCTTCAAAACGCCGGGGATATTTGCCACTGTAGTGGGGACGACGTTTATGGACTTCTGACATCAGCTTCCCTCCATCTTTCTGCAAATGTTCACTGGTAGATGTTACTACAGACACTGAAAAAAGACAAGAATTGCCTTCATAAAAGCTTCCCTTGTCAGGCTGACGGACCATTCAGGCAACGGCATATCTCTTCTATAGACGTCAGCCCTGCCAGCACCTTGTCCAGGCCATCCTGCCACATGGTGCGCAGCCCCTCCTGTTCCGCCAGTTTCTGCAGCCGCCCCCGATCATCACCCCGCAGGACAGCCTCCCTTATGGCACCATTCACCTCCAGTACCTCCTGCACTGCCACCCTGCCCCTGTAACCAGTGCCGTGGCATTTTCCACAGCCCACATTTCGCACCATGTGCAGGCCCTGGTGCCATGAATCTCCCAAAATGACAGCTTCCTGGGAGCCATCCTCCACCTGGTATTCTTCCAGGCAATCAGGACAGCGGCGTCTTACTAAACGCTGCGCCACCACACAGGACAAGGTCGCAGCCAGCATATAGGCAGGGATGCCCATTTCTCTCAGGCGAAAGACTGCCCCCACCGCATTTTCAGTATGCAGGGTGCTCATGATCAGATGCCCGGTCAAAGCTATTCTCACCGCATAAGAACTGACTTCTGCATCCCTTATTTCCCCGACCATGACAGCATCGATATCCTGCCGCAAGAGGGCCTTTAAACCCGTTACATAGTCAAGGCCAGCCTTAGGATTTATTTCCACCTGGTTTACTCCCTGAATGATTCTTTCCACAGGATTCTCCAAGGTTACCAGATTTCTCTCCCCCGTATTCAATTCCTGCAAGGCGGCATATAAGGCCACCGATTTGCCAGAGTTAACGGGGCCGACCAATAGCACCAATCCTGCCGGCTTCCTTACAGCCCTCCTGAACCTGCGCTTATTCTCCTCTGAAAAGCCCAGGCTGTCTATATCCATAAACTCATTGCCGGCATCCATAAAGCGAAGCACCATCATTTCCCCGTGGATAGCTGGCAAGATTGAGGCACGTATATCAAACTGCTTATCGCCAAAGGAAAACTCAATATGGCCATCCTGTGGACATTGGTGCCTGGCTGTATCCATCCCTGCCAAAACCTTTAGTCTTGCTATTAAAACACCTGCCAAATCAAGAGGTATTTCCTCTGCTTCCTCCTGCAATATTCCATCCACCCTATACCTTATCCTTACGCGATCCGTTTGTGGCTCCAGGTGCAAATCGCTGGCCCTGAGGCCTATGGCACGCTCCAGCAAAACATCTGCCAGTTTCACCACTGCCGAATGCTTGCCCCCATTGCTTTCCAGGCTCCCCCTTGCCTCGCTGGCAGCCCGGCTTATCAACACATGAAATGCCGATATCTCTCCCCAAGGCATTTTACCGCCTCCCCATGTTTGATGTTCACTCACTAACATTCTGTCTTTCAAGCCCATCTCCTCCCAGCACATGCGAAAAAAAAAGAGAGGCGAACCTCTCTTTCTGAAAATGCCTTGCCTCAATTCAGCAGGCTGCGCAAATCCTCTTCGCTTAATACGTTAATGCCCAGCTCCTGCGCTTTGACCAGTTTGCTGCCTGCAGCCTCGCCTGCCACCAGATAGTCTGTCTTCTTGGAAACAGAACCTGTTACCCGACCTCCATGAGACTCTATCAGCTCCGTGCACTCCTTGCGTCCCAAAGTGGGCAGAGTACCTGTAATAACAAAGGTCTTGCCCTCCAGCTTATTGTCCGATACACTGTTTTCTTCCTGGACAAAGTTTACGCCGGAAGCCAGAAGGTCTTTGATAATGGCCATATTCTGCTCATCCCGGAAATATTCCGCTACAGCGCGGGCGCTTATTTCTCCCATATCCCGCACTTTAAGCAGTTCCTCCTCCTCAGCCTCACTTAGCCTGGTTACAGAGCCAAAAACCTGGATGAGCTGGCGGGCTGCCGCCCTGCCTATACCTGAAATTCCCAGTCCCGTCACCAAGCGCTGGGGCTCATTTGCCTTGCTGTCCTCAATGGCAGCCAACAGCTTGTCTGTATTCTTTTCCTTGCCGATAAGGCCTTTTTCGATAAGCTCCTCACGGTAATCTGCCAAATGGTAAATATCTGCAATGTTTTTCAGATATCCTTCTTCGATAAGGCCATGGATGGCAGCCTCACCAAAGCCCTTAATGTTCATGGCATTGCGTCCCACAAAGTTAAGGATATGATTCTCCAACTGGGCAGGACAGGAGGGATTCTGGCACTTGATATCAGCCGTATCCTGCTCCCTAACGGCCCTTCCCCCGCAGACGGGACAGGTCTCACCAATTACAAAGGGTTCCGCACCTGCCGGCCTTTTCTCCTTGATGACTTCCTTGACCTTGGGTATGATTTCACCGGATTTGTATACTTTGACGGTATCTCCTATCCTCACATCAAGTGCATCAATGAAATCCTGATTGTGAAGGGTAGCCCTTTCCACACTGGTGCCACAAAGCCTGACAGGATCAAAGACAGCCGTTGGGGTAATGCGCCCTGTACGTCCCACAGACAGCTCAATATTCCTGACCACAGTTTCCTTTTCTTCCGGAGGATACTTATAGGCTATGGCCCAGCGCGGCACCTTGGAGGTAGCTCCCAATTTCTCCCGGTCGGAAAGATTGTTCAGTTTAACCACAGCACCGTCTATATCGTAAGCCAATTCCCCACGGCTTTCGCCGATGACCTGAATGGCCTCCCATACCTCATCAGCTGTATGGCACACGCGGTAGCCATGTATAACCTTGATACCCTGTGACTTCATGAAATCATAAGCCTCAGTATGGGTCTCAAACTCCCTTCCCTCCGCCTTCTGAAGGTTGAAGACAAACATGGACAGCTTCCGCTCCTTGGTAATGCGGCTGTCCAGCTGGCGCAGGGTGCCGGCAGCACAATTACGGGGATTGGCAAAGGGCTTCAGCCCCAGCAGTTCCTGCCGCTCATTGACAGCCTCAAAAGCAGCCTCTTCCATATAGACTTCTCCCCGCACCTCAAAATAGGGCAACTTGTCCTTCAGCTTCTGCTTTACATCCTTGATGACCCGGGCATTGGCGGTGACGTCCTCCCCTTGCACCAGACCGTCCCCACGCGTAACGGCCCGCACCAGCTCACCCTTTTCATAGCGCAGGGCCAGGGAAAGGCCGTCTATCTTTTCCTCCACCACAAACTCCGGCGAGCCAAGTTCCTGTTGGAGATTTTCCACAAAGCTATATATTTCTTCCCTGGAAAAAACATCCTGCAAGGACAGCATGGGCACATCATGCTTCACCAGCACCCCGGCACTGCGTCGGGCCTCACCTCCCACCATCTGGGTCGGTGAATTCTGGGTAATCAGCTCCGGGTACTCCTTCTCCAGGCCTTTCAAACGCAGCATCAGCTGGTCATATTCATAGTCGGATATTTCCGGGCTGTCTTCGTTGTAATAACGGTTGTTATGGTAGCGGATCTGCTTGCGCAGGGAGGCAAGTTCCGCCTTGACCGATTTTATATCTGGCACCTTTAAGCCTCCTTTTCACACATATCAAACCCAAAGATTGGGAAAGAAATTTTTCAGTTATCAAACCTTGGTGATAGGTGCATACTTCTGCATCAAGCCCTTGACCCCCTGGTCAGGGAAAGCAATCTTGAGTTCCACTTCCTCACCGCTGCCCTTAACGGACACCACGGTGCCTATGCCCCATTTGCCATGGCGGGCCTTGTCCCCCACCTTCCAGACCACGCTGGTATCAGGACGAATGGCACCGCCTGCTGCAGGAGCACTGCCCGCCACTTGGCGCTTTTTCAGAGCCTCCATAGCCTGCAGGGCTGACTGGGGCTGACCGCTTCTCACCACGCCGCGTCCCATCTGGCTGGCACTGGGAGTAAAGGTCATAAGACCCGCGCGCTGCTGGGCTCCGTAGTTATTGGCATTGGCAAAACCATAGGCATTGCCCCTGGGCACCAGCTTCTCCAGGTATTCCTCGGGAATTTCGTTGAGGAAACGGGAAGGCGGATAGGTGTTCTGACGGCCGTAAATGGTGCGTCGCTGGGCATTGGTGAGATAGAGCTTCCGCTGGGCACGGGTAATGCCCACATAGCAGGTACGACGCTCTTCCTCGATTTCGGCAGGCTCCATAAGAGTGCGGGAATGAGGGAACAGCCCCTCTTCCATGCCCACCATAAAGACAATGGGGAATTCCAAGCCCTTGGCAGAGTGGAGGGTCATCAGGGTAACCCTGTCGTCCTCTATATCTGCATTGTCAATATCTGAAACAAGAGCCAGCTGGGAAAGGAAACTCTCCAGATTAGGATTTTCCTCCTCCTTCTCAAAGTCCTTAGCCACGCCAATAAACTCCTTGAGGTTTTCCAGCCTTGATTCATTCTCCGGCTTCTTTTCCTCTTCCAGCTCCTTGATATAGCCGGATTCCTTCAGCACCTTGTCGATAAGGTCAGAAACCTTCATGTTGGCCTGCAGGCCCATGTACTTGAAGATAAAGGCAGAGAAAAGCTCCAAAGGCTTTTTCACCCGGGCAGTGATGCCAGGAATGGTATCCAGCACTTCGGGATTGGAAATCACATCAAAAAGGGTAATCCCGTTGGCATCCGCATAGTCATTGAGTTTGGCCATGGAGGTTGCACCCAAGCCACGCTTAGGCACATTGATAATGCGCATAAGGCTGACGGTATCAAGCGGATTGTAAATTACCCGCAGATAAGCAAGAATATCCTTGATTTCCTTGCGGTCATAGAACTTCAGGCCGCCTACCATGGTGTAGGCTATGCCCTGGCGCATGAAGGTTTCCTCCAGCACACGTGATTGGGCATTGGTACGGTAAAGGATAGCCATATCACACAAAGAGGCATTGAAGATGGTCTGTTGCTTGCGGATAGTGGTGGCGATGAAGTTGGCCTCATCACGCTCATCCATGCCCTGATACCAGGTCAGCTTTTCCCCCACAGCATTTTCTGTCCAAAGTTCCTTGGGCTTGCGATTCAGATTGTGCTCAATCACCGCATTGGCAGCCGCCAAAATGTTCTTGGTGGATCGGTAGTTCTGCTCAAGCTTGATGGTCTTGGCCTCAGGATAGTCCTTTTCAAAATCCATGATGTTGCGGATATCTGCCCCGCGCCAGCCATATATGGACTGGTCAGCATCACCCACTACGCAAAGGTTATGATGGGCAGCCGCCAAAATCTTGGTAAGCTGATACTGGGCCCCGTTGGTATCCTGATACTCGTCCACCAGAATATACTTGAAGCGGCGCTGGTACTTCACCCGCACCTCTTCATGCTGCTCCAGCAAAAGCACCGATACCATCAACAGGTCATCAAAATCCAGCGCATTGTTGTTACGAAGCTCCTGGGCATAGATTTCATAAACCTCTGCCACCTTCTGCTCAAAAAAGCTGCCGGCATCACGGGCCATGACCTTGGGTCCCATAAGCTGGTTTTTGGCATTGGAAATAGCGTTCAGCACCCCGGCTGGAGTATACTGCTTCTCATCCAAATTGAGTTTTTTCAGTGCATTCTTGATGACAGCCTGGCTGTCAGACGTATCGTAAATAACAAAGTTCTTCTTGTAAATGCCTGTAGCCTCTATCTCACGGCGCAGGAAACGAGCGCAAAAAGAATGGAAGGTGCTGAGCCATACCTCCTTGGCCGCCTCCCCAATCATGCGGTCCACGCGCTCCCGCATCTCCGTGGCTGCCTTGTTGGTAAAGGTGATGGCCAGAATGCTGTAAGGGGCCACATTATGAGCCAGCAGGTTTGCCACCTTGCAAGTCAGCACCTTGGTCTTGCCGGAGCCTGCCCCCGCCATGATAAGCAACGGTCCGTCAGTATGCTCTACTGCCTGTTTCTGTGCCGGATTCAATCCACTGAAAATATCCAAAATATCCTCCTAAAATTTATGGTCTTGCGATAAATTTCTTAATAAACCCTTAAAGGGTGAAAATCGGCCCACCCATTGGGTGAGCCGATTTTGATTTGTTAGACTCAGTTCTTACTGCTTGATGCGCTTTACAGCCTCGGAAAGGGGCGGTATAATCTGCTTTTTGCGGCTCATGACTCCGGGCAGATAAATATGGGTACCGCTGGCATCCTTGTGGAAGGCCTCCCCAATCAGAGTCTTGGGAGAACCTGCGTAGAGCAGGGTGGTGGCCTCTTCCAAAATGTTGGTGACCATCACCAGGCTCATGTCAAAGCCTTCCTTCTCGCAGATATGGCCCATAGCCTCGATAAGCTGGGGCTCCAGGTCCAGCACTTCCTTCTCGTCCATAACGGAAATCTGGCTGACGATGATGCGGTAGTCCCCAATGCGGAACTCCTTCAAATCATTCTTGGCGATTTCAGAAGGAGTCATATCACCGATGCCGGAACCAGCCTTCAGCATCTCCAGGCCGTACTCGTTGATGTCAACGCCAGCAATCTCCGCCAGGCGCTTAGCTGTAATCTTGTCGTACTCCGTGCAAGTGGGAGACTTGAAGAGCACCGTGTCAGAAATAATGGCAGAAAGCAGCAAACCCGCAATGGAAGCGGGGATATCGATATCCCTGTGCCAGTGCATATTAGCCACAATGGTTGCTGTGCACCCCACCGGCTCTGCATGGGTGTAAATAGGCTCGCTGGTCTGAATGCCGCCCAGACGATGGTGATCGATGATTTCCATAATCTTGGCTTCTTCGATGCCCTCAACTGCCTGGCCGCGCTCGTTATGGTCAACCAGGATAACCCGCTCACGCTCAGAAACCATCAGACGGTCACGGCTGACCAGGCCCACAATGTGGCCGTTCTCCACCACGGGATAGTTACGGTAATTGTTTTCTTCCATGGCGCCCTTAATATCGGAGAGCAGGTCCATGGGCTTAAAGCAAACAGGGTTCTCATGCATGATACGGCGGATGGGCACGCACTGGTTGATAAGACGTGCCACCGTGTAGGTGTCGTAAGGAGTGGACAGCACAAACACATTGCTTGCCTCTGCTTCCTCGATAACATCAGCGGAAACACGGCCATTGCCGGTAACAATCAGGCAGGAAATCCCCTGCTTCACACAGTCAATGATAGTTTCATCATGGCGGTCACCAATGAGCACAATATCATCCTGCTTGATGACGTTCTTGATGGTATTGAGGCTGCCAGCGGCAATGCGCACATTGCCCTTGATGAACTCCCCTTCCTCACCGGAAACCAGCACCTGGCTGTCCGTAGCCTGGATGATGTCACGGAAGCGCACCCGCATCTTGGCCAAATTCTGCATGCCCAGCTCCTGGAAGTAGCGCTGTGCCAGGTCACTGACGGTGACGATACCCACCAGTACGCCCTTGCTGTCCGTCACAGGAACAGACTTCAAGTCATGCTCACGCATAACCTCACCCAAGTGACGCAGGGTATCATGCTGCTTCACTACAATCTTGCAGTCAATGGTGATGTCCTTGACACGCGGATAGAGGTCGGTAAGCAGAAGGGGCTGTTCCACCTGGAAATAGTCCAGGGCATACTTGGTTTCTGCGTTAATCTTGCCCGCACGAGCAGCCACCACATTCTCACCGAGAGCCTGCTTGAGGTGTGCATAGCCGATGGCCGAACAGATGGAATCCGTATCCGGATTGCGATGGCCTATCGTATAAATTGGTTTCGTGCTCTTCATGAAAAAGAAATCCTCCTCTTATCTTACGCTATAGTGACACGTTGTCCCAGCTCAAATAGTCTATTATGATTATACCCACTTTGACATCAAAAAGAAATAGCTTTATTTATCCTTCCACTATTTCCTTGATGACCACCTTGTCCGTGCCGTCAGTTTCCTTGAACTGCACACTTACCACCTCATGTGAGGAGGTGGGTACATTCTTGCCCACAAAATCTGCCCTGATGGGGAGTTCCCTGTGCCCACGGTCTATAAGGGCTGCCAGCTGTATGGTCTTGGGACGGCCCATATCGATGACGGCATCAAGGGCTGCCCTGATGGTACGTCCGGTGTAAAGCACATCATCAACCAGTACCACTACCTTGTCCGTAATATCCACCGGCAGTTCCGTAGTATGCACCACAGGCTGGTAGGACAGAGTAGACAAATCATCACGGTAAAGGGTAATGTCCAGCACCCCCACAGGAGGACGCTTGCCCTCAATGCTCTCTATGGCTTTCGCCAGTCGCTCTGCAATGGGCACTCCACGGGTGCGTATGCCAACCAGAACGATATTATCCACGCCCTTGTTCTTCTCCACAATCTCGTGGGATATACGCACCAAAGACCTTCTAATAGCTTCTGTGTCCATCAGGACCGCTTTTTCCGT
>CAJOIN010000032.1 GCA_905234515.1 uncultured Selenomonas sp. | reverse complement strand
GGCGTCTCAATCTTTATTTTCCTGCCCTCCACTGCTGTAGCCGTAGTGGCATAATCTGCCAGGGCCTGGAATCTCTGAATGAACTCCGGACGGCAGTCAGGATATCCGGAATAATCCACAGAATTCACGCCAATATATACATGGGTGGCCCCCACCACTTCAGCATAGCCCATAGCATAGGAGAGAAAAATCATATTGCGGGCGGGAACATAGGTAACAGGCACAGTGGTGCGCTCCACATCACCCTCCGGCACCTTAATCTTCTCATCTGTCAGGGCTGAGCCACCAATGGCTTCCATATTGGTCTCGATAATCAGGTGCTTTTCCACTCCATAAAAAGAGGCAATTTTCTTGGCCCCCTCCAACTCAATGCTATGGCGCTGATGATAGTTGAAGCTTATGGGATAGAGCTCATAACCGGCTTCCTTTGCCACAGCCATGCAGGTGCAGCTGTCCAATCCTCCCGAAAGAAGTATTACTGCCTTCTCCTTAGCCATGATCAAGCCTCCTCGTTGCCACGAATATCACTAATAGCCTTGGCAGCATCCTGGGCACAGTAGACAGCAGAACCTGCCACCAACACGTTTGCACCAGCACGACGCACCAATACACTTGTTTCTGCATTGATACCGCCGTCCACCTCAATGTCGCAGTCAAATTCCATATCCTCAATGGTGTGGCGGAGCATGTGAATCTTGTCCAGCATGCCTTCAATGAATTTCTGGCCACCAAAACCAGGATTCACAGTCATAATAAGCACCATATCCACATAGGGAAGCAATTCCTCAATAAGTGCCAAAGAAGTACCCGGGTTGACAGCAATACCTGCCTTGCAGCCTGCGGCCTTTATCTGCTGGATAATGCGATGGGCATGGGGTGCAACTTCAGCGTGGAAGGTGATTATATCAGCTCCAGCTTTGGCAAAAGCTTCAATCTGATTCTCGGGATGCTCCACCATCAGATGCACATCAAAGACAGGAGCCTTACAACCGGGCTTCTTGATTGCCTGGCTAAGGCTCTTCACCACCGGTGAGCCCAGGGTGATATTGGGCACAAAATGACCATCCATAACATCGATATGGATGTACTCTGCTCCTGCTGATGCAACTTTTTCAACTTCTTCAGCCAAATGCGCAAAATCAGCGGACAAAATAGAAGGTGCAATTTTTATCATCATAATTCTCCTTACTTGTATTCTTTTCTCTGAGCAATCTTCTGTGCTTCTTGTATTTCCTGACGTATGGAAAGATAGGCCTCATAGCGCTCCCTGCTTATGCCCCCTTCCTCAGCCGCTTCTTTAACTATGCAACCGGGCTCATGACTATGGCTGCAGGGAGAAAAACGGCATCTGCCCAAATAGGGGGCAAAATCTGGGAAACAGCTTGCCAGGTCATCTGCCTCCATGGCAGACAGGTCCATGGCACTGAAACCAGGGGTGTCAACTATATAGCCGCCTCCTGCATAAGGCATAAGTTCAGCTGTTCTGGTGGTATGTTTGCCACGCTTGATTTTCTCGCTTATCTGGCCTGTCTGAAGAGACAACGTAGCATCAATGGCATTTAACAGAGAGGATTTTCCTACCCCGGAAGGACCTGCAAAAACTGTGGTTTCACCACTCAGATATGACTTAAGCTCTTCAATGCCCCTGCCCTCCCTGGCAGAGAGCAAAACTACCGGATAGCCTATCTTGCGATAAGTGCTGAGCAGGTCCTCAGGCTCTCCCTGATAAAGATCCATTTTATTGACACAGATAATAATTTTATCCACCCCGGACCATTCAGCCAGGACCAAAAATCTGTTCAAAAGCAGCGGATGCAGGTCAGGCTGGGCCGCCGCAAAGGTCAGCACTACCTGGGTGAGGTTTGCCACAGCAGGTCTCTTCAAAAGCTGTCTGCGTGGCAGTATTTCCTCTATAACTCCGGTACCATCAGGCAATGAATCTATGATTACCCAGTCCCCAGGCACTACCCCCAGTTCCCTGCGGGCCTTTTTAAACCGCCCCCTGAGTTTGCAGGTTATCAGGCCAATCTCTGTCTGCACATAAAAGAAACTATTATATGCTTTGATAACACGCCCTTGCAGCATGAAGCTTTTCCTTTCAAAAACAATACAGCTTTACTACAATTCATTCTTACTGGCTTTTGCCAGCCTCACCTTGTCTGGAGGGAGGTGTTGTTCCCTGTTCTGATTTACCGCTCTTCTGCTCGCTGTCCCTGCCACCAGACTGGCTGCCCTTATCAGAAGACTGTTCCTCCGAAACCACTAAAGTGACAGTTGAACCAGCCTCCACTTCACTGTCGGCAGAAGGTGACTGGCTGATAACCGTGCCAGGAGCCTGTGAGCTGCTTCTCTTTTCTACACTTACAGAAAGCCCCTTGGCCTTCAAAGTGCTTTCAGCCGCCGAAAGGGTTCCCCCCTTCACATTGGGAACGTTTACTTTCTTGACCTTCTTGCCCTTGCTGACAGTAATATCAATAGACTGTCCCTTGCTGATCTTTGTTCCCGCCCGGGGCTCCTGGGAAATTACCGTGCCCTCATCCTCATCGGAGAACTTTTCGTAAACACTGCCCAGCTTCAGGCCCATTTTCTTCAACTTGATTTCTGCATCTGATTTGTCAAGACCCAGGAGATCCGGCATCTCCAGCTCTTCACCGCCACGGCTTACATTGATGGTCACCGTGCGTTCTTCCTTGACCTTCGTGCCAGCCTCTGGATTTTGAGAAACCACGGTGCCTGCTGGCACAGACGCATCATAAACCTCTGCCACATTCACCCGCAGCTTTTGGTCCTCCAGGATCTGACGCGCCAAAGCCATGGGTTTGCCAGTCACATCAGGCACCGTCACTTCTGCGGTACTCCAAAACTTGCCAAAACTCATAAAGGCCCCCACAAAGAACCCCATGACCAGGACCATCAGCAAACCAGCCACAAACTTTTTCGACTTAAAGATGGAGCCTTCTTCTTCCTCATCCTCAGGATAGATCTCCCTGCCTCGCTGCACAGGCTGAAGATCCGACTCCCGCACACGAGGAATAATCTGAGTAGCATAGGGATCAGCAGCACTATCCCCTGCAGCCAACATGTGTTCTGCCTGGCGCAAATCATTTACCAGCTCCGCGCTGGAAGGTCTTTGGGCCGCATCCTTGTTCATGGCACGGCTGACAATGGCTTCCAGCACCGGGGGCAAGGTAGGATCTATTTCCCTCACCGGACGAGGATCGTTCTGCAAATGCTGCACAGCTATGCTCACGGGAGTCTCTCCCATAAAGGGAAGCACCCCTGTAAGCATTTCGTAAAGGACTACACCCAACGAATAAACGTCGGACTTTGGGGTAATCATGGTACCCTTAGCCTGCTCAGGGGAGAAATAATGCACTGATCCCACCACATTGCCCGTGTAGGTCATAGTTGACTCGGTCACGGCCCTGGCAATGCCAAAATCAGCCACCTTGGCACTGCCATCAGGCATCATCAGTATATTGTGGGGCTTGATATCACAATGCACCAAATTGTTGGCATGGGCGTGGGCAAGGGCCCTGGCAATATCCTCCGCTATATGCAAAGCCTGCTTAGGGGAGATATGGCCTTCCTGCTTTATGAGATCTTTCAAAGTGCTGCCTGGAACATATTCCATGACAATATAATGTTCGTTAGCCTCTACACCTACGTCATAGATATTAACGATGTTGGGATGGGAAAGACGGGCTGCCGCCTGAGCCTCACGATGGAATTTATCAATAAACTCCCTGTCGCTTTGAAACTGCTCATGCAGAATCTTCACAGCCACAGAACGGTCAAGAAGCTTATCCCTGGCCCGATAAACATCGGCCATACCGCCGCCACCTATGAGCTCCTGAAGCTCATAGCGCTGATCCAACACACGCTGTACCATACACTTTCCTCCTATATGCAAGCCCTCTTGAGGCATACTTTGCTGCTTTTTCTTCACGATAACATGCTTTGAATAATCTGCCTGGCTATGGGTGCGGCAGTTCTGCCGCCACTGCCTCCGTTCTCAACTATTATAGCAAAGGCTATCTTTCGTTTAGGCAGCTGGGCAGAACCAATAAACCAGGCATGATCCTGGCCACTGGAATTTTCTGCCGTGCCTGTCTTACCGGTAACCCTGACGCCCTTAACAGACGCAGCCGTGCCGGTGCCAGACTTGACCACCTGCTCCATATAGGCATCTATCACTGCCGCCAGGGAAGGGTCCATGGCCGACCGCCACTTGGCAGGCCTGGCACTTTCCAGCACAATGCCCTTAGGGCTTATGACTTTCTGTACCAGATACGGCTTCATAATATCCCCGCTGTTGGCAAAACCTGAGGCCATTAGGGCCATGTGAAGAGGAGTTACCAGCAGGCTGGCCTGGCCTATGGCAGATTGGGCTAAATCTCCCTGCCCCAACTTTTCAAAATCAGGCAGGTGGGACTTTGCCATCACAATTTCTCCCCCTAATTCCTGATTAAAGCCAAAGGCCTCAAAGGCCTTGTGCAGCTTCTTTCCTCCCAATCGCAAGCCGAGACTGCCAAAGGTCACATTACAAGATTCAGCCATGGCCTGTTCCAAATTAACCCTGCCATGAACCTCACCATGATATTCCCTGATGGAAGAACCATCCTGAAGCTCCAAAGCTCCCTGACAGTCAAAGATTTCCTTTTCATCGGTTATACCTTCACCCAAGGCCGCCTCTGCCACCAGGGGCTTGATTGTTGACCCGGGAGGATACATGCCCTGTACAGTACGATTCAACAAAGGACTTTCCTCTGCTCCCTTCAGGCCTTGCCAATCCTCCTCGATATGGTTGGGGTCATAAGTGGGAGTACTGGCCATAGCCAGTATGGCTCCTGTTCTGGCATCCAGCACCACCACAGCTCCACGGCTGCCCTCTAAAGCTTCATAAGCCGCCCGTTGTGCCCTGGAATCAATGGTAGTTTCGATATCATTGCCCCTGGGAGACTGAAAAAGCTGCGCCAAAGGGCCCAAACGGTTAAGGTCCGCTGACGAGCCCAATAAATCTATATTGCGATGGGCTTCAAGACCGGCCCCGCCGATTTTTTCACCATTGTAGCCGGTTACAACAGCAGCCGCCTCCCCCCAGGGATATAATCTTTTCCCCTCAGGCGTTGTTTCTGCTAGTATTTCACCATCAGCAGTTTTGATACTTCCCCTGATGATATCATCCTGGGCCGCAGCCATTCTATGGTTAAGGGGATTTTCTACAGCCTCTTCAGCTTTAACAGTAGATAAATATATTACATAAATCCCCAAAACACCGCACAACACCAACAGGAGAGACATGGCCTGCAGTATCTGCTTTTTTAGCTTCCAATCAGGCATGACTACGGCTCCCTTCTCCTTCAGCGTTTGACATGGCCAGCAAAAGACCAATTTCTATAAAGCCTGAAACCAGTGAGCTGCCGCCATAACTGACAAAGGGCAGGGTAATTCCTGTAAGGGGAATGAATTTTGTTACCCCTGCAATAATTATGAAGGCCTGCAGCAATAAGAGCATGCTGCATCCCGCTGCCAGAAGCATTTCCTTTTCTCTCTGACAATGCAAAGAAAGACAAATCCCCCGCCATGCCAAAAGTACATAACAGACCAAGATTGAAAGGGAACCAACCAACCCCCATTCCTCAGCTATGGCAGCATAAATGAAGTCTGTATGGACCTCGGGAATAAAACCTGGATGACCAAAGCCAAAACCTGTTCCCCAGATGCCACCAGTCCCAAAGGCAAACAGGGACTGAACAACCTGATAGGCCATGCCATTCGGATCCTGCCAGGGATCAAGCCAGATATCAAAGCGCACCCTCACATGTCCAAAGGCGGCATAACTTACAGCCGCTGCCAAACCGATAAACATCAGGGCCAGGAAAATGTATGTCTTACTGCCTGTTGCCATGTAGGTCATCAATACTGCCATACCAAAAAACAGCAGAGCTGAGCCCAAATCCTTCTCCACCACGAACATCAGAACAGCAGCTCCCCAGATGCACACCAAAGGAGCAATAAAACGCAAGGGCGGCAAACTCAGGGGGCCCAGCTTATAGCTGGGTAACGACAATACATGACGATGGTCGGAAAGATAAGCTGCCAGAAAAAAAAGGATAATAATCTTGCCAAACTCCGAGGGCTGCAGAGAGAACGGACCAAAGACCAGCCAGTTGCGGCTGCCACCGATTTCCGTGCCAAAGAGCAGAGGAAGTCCAAGAACAAAAACACAAGTTAAACCCAGCAAATAGGGATATGACAAAAGCTGGCGTATCCTGCTCCAAAGACAAATAACTGCCAGCATAACCAGCTGTGCAATGCACAGCCAGCGAAGCTGCGGTCCCAAAAGCTCCGGCTTAAGCCTGGCAATCTCCACCAGCCCTACGCTGGCAAGAGTCAATACCAAAGGAAATATGGCAACATCATATTTCTTTCTGACCAAAATATAATTCAGGCAAACGGCTTCCAGCATACAAAACAGCAGATAAGGCAAAAAGCCAATATCAAAAGGCTTAGCTGCTCCCGCAGCGCCATACTTTAAGTACAATACAAGGAGCCCCGACACAACAATCATCAGCGGCGCAGGCAGGAGGCTCCAATTTCCACTTTTCTCCATCAACCGTACACCACCACAATTACAGTTACATTATCAAAGCCACCTGCCGCCAAAGCCTGCCTGACAAGTTCCTTGGCAGGGCTCCCCCCCTCCGGAGATGCTTCTGAGGCACAAAAAAGCTGTTTTTCTATTTCCTGGTCGCTGACCATATTCATTAAACCATCAGTGGCCAACAGCAATATATCACCCTCATGCAGAGGGAAGCTGCCCTTATCCACCTCAAGACCTTTTTCGACTCCCACTGCTCTCAGCAGCATATTTTTCTGGGGATGACTGCGGGCCTCTTCCTCTGTGAGCTTGCCTTCCCTTACCAGGCTTTCCACGTAAGAATGGTCCTCCGTAACCTGTTGCAGGGAACCATGACGATACAAATACAAACGGCTGTCACCTACATGAGCCCACAAAGCCTGACCAGACTTAATATGCAGAACTGTGGCAGTAGTACCCATGCCCTGGTACTTGGGATGGGCCGCAGCCGATGCCAATATTTTTTCGTTGGCGTGAAGCACAGACTTGCTGAGATCCTCCTCAGTCAGCCCGCCAAGAGATAAATCAGACTGCAAAACTTCCACCAGCATAGAACTGGCCACTTCTCCTGCAGCCTGTCCTCCCATACCGTCAGCCACTGCATAAACCTGTGCTTTCTCCACAACGAGACAGCGATCCTCATTATGCGCACGGACGCAGCCAACGTCACTGGCCATGTATGATTGTATCATAGGCTCACCTCTCAAATCTCATTGTTATCAGGCCAATCCGTATCAAATCACCTGGTTTGATATAAGCCTTCCCCGTTAAAAGGTGATCATTTACATAAGTGTGGTTACGGCTGCCCAAGTCTTCTATGACATACTGGCTGCCATGCTTGAATAAAATGGCATGGTGATGTGACACAAAATGTTCAGGAATCACCACATCATTGTCTTCACCACGCCCCAGGGTAATCTGTTCGCTAAAAGCAAAGCGCTGTTTGACAGCAAGTTCTCCATCCTCACCATTTTCCAGTATGGAGATAACAGCTTCATCATGATGCACCTCTGGTGCTTTTTGCTGCTGCATTTTGCTTTTAAAATCCTTCAAGATCAACTTTGATATCCTGCCCACGAATACCAACAGCCATAAAAGCATACCGTATTCCAGGAGCACCCGCAGTCCCCTGACAAGCATTGCTGTATCCGGCAAATCAGATCACCTCGTATTTAAGCAAATTGGCGCCTATTTTGATAATATCTCCATGATTAAGCTGATATCTTGTTACAGGCTCATCATTAACGAAGGTGCCATTGGTGCTTCTGGCATCATAAAGCACATGACGGTGACGTTCATAAGCAACCCAGGCATGCAGGCGGGAAGCATTGCTGTCCGTCAAAATAAACTCATTCTTGTCTCTTCTGCCAATATATATCTTGCCTTCGCCAAATTCGAGATAAGCTTCCCTGTCCGGCCCTTCTATAACCATCAAAGCCACAGTCTTATGCTCAACAGGCAAATGCAGTGTCTGCTTATCAAGCAAAGCAGTTTTATCCAATACTATGGTGTTTGCCTCCTGCTGAGGATTTTCACCCTTTGTGCTGGCAAAATCAAAAGAAAACACTCCTCGCTTGAGTTCAGGCGAAGACAAAAACCTGATGGAAAGCTCACCATCCATAAATGTATTACTGCTAATAATCTCTTTTTCTATTTCCGTATACAACTGGTCCTGCACTCTGCGAGCGCAAAGACGGCTGTAATCATCAGGACTCAGGCTGAAAGTAATCTCATTGGGAACACCTTCGCTCCCTTTGCGGCTATATTTGCGGCCGATTTCTTTCCTGATGCCGTTTATCAACTCTATAGGTTCCAAATCACTGGCAAACCGCCTGTTAAAGAAGCCCTCAATATGGTTGCCTAAAAACGACTCTATCTTATCTAATCCCATTTGACAGCCTCCTTTCACCAATCCAAATCAGAAAAAGGCAAGGCAAAAGAAAAAAACATGTCTTACAAAACTCTAACTATAGCATTATAACACAACTATCAGGATTTTGCCGTAGGCAATCTCTCTCTTAGCCCGGCTCCTGTAAATGCTTGTTACGCAATTGTCCGCAAGCTGCCTGAATATCTGTTCCCATTTCCCTGCGCACCGTTACGTTCACATGATGGTTCTTCAGATACTTCTCAAAAGCTTCAATACGGGCTTTAGAGGGACGCAAAAGATTTCTTTCCTTTACCGGATTTATGGGAATAAGGTTTACACTGGCCAGCTGCCCCTGCATAAGTGACACCAGTTCTTCTGCCTGTTCCTCATTGTCATTTAGATGGTCTATCAGAATATACTCGTAAGTTACCCGCCTTTTGGTAGTATCAGCATAATGTTTAGCCGCTGCCACCACATCGGCTAGGTGATATTTGCGGTTGATAGGCATAATCTCAGAACGAAGCTCATCATTTGGTGCATGCAGGGATACTGATAGAGAAACAGGCAGTCCTTCCTCTGCCAGTTTATACATATTGGGCACAATACCGGAAGTTGACAAGGTGAAATTACGGTATCCCAGCCCCAACACGTAGTCTTCATGAAGAAAGCGCATAAAGCCCAGCACATTATCATAATTCATCAATGGCTCTCCTGAGCCCATGATAACCACTGTATCTACTTTTCCCTGCTCTTCTTCCCTAAGGACATCATTGATATAAACCGCCTGCCCGACAATTTCCCCCACCGTAAGACTCCTGGCCATGCCGTGGAGGGTGGAGGCACAAAAAACACAGCCCATATTGCAGCCTGCCTGGGTGGAAACACAAATGCTGTTGCCATAGGGCTGGCGCATCAGTACAGTTTCCACCGCCGTGCCATCAGCATATTCCAATAGGAATTTAGTAGTATGGCCATCAGAAGAATCAAGTCTGTCCCTTAGGGTAGGTTTTCCTATGACAAACTCAGCGGCCAACAGTTCCCGCAAAGTTTTAGGCAGATTGGTCATTTCTTCGAAGTCAGCTGCCCCACGATGATAAAGCCACTCTACTATCTGCTTGGCACGATATTTAGGAAGCTCAAACTCATCAAGCACATGGCGAAGCTCAAGCATTTCCATGCCAAATAAATCTCTTGCAGCCATTTCTTTTCCTTCCTCACTTACACCCGGCGCATACGCGCAATGAAAAAACCATCCGTGCCGTCATGCTGAGGATACAGTTGCACCATATCCTCCTGCCGATGCTCTCCCCGGCAAGGCAGAAAACATCCCGTCTTTTCCAGCTGGAAAGCTGGATTGCCCCGCAAAAATGCCTCTACCACAGCCTGATTTTCGCTGCGCTCAATGGTACAGGTGCTGTAAACAAGCACACCACCTGGCTTTACTGCCTCCGCAGCGCTTTTGAGAATTTCCAGCTGCAGCTCCGGCAAAGCATCAATTTCCTTTTGTTCCTTATGCCACCGGGCATCCGGCTTGCGGCGCAGCACCCCGAGGCCTGAACAGGGAGCATCCACCAGCACCCGGTCTGCTTGTCCCTTGAAACGGCCTCCTGCATCCCTGGCATCCAGCATAATAGTCTCAATGATAGATATGCCCAAACGCTGAGCATTTTCTTCTATGCGGGCCAGTTTATGCTCATAAATATCCCCTGCCACAATGCGTCCTTTATTTTCCATCAAGGCAGCCATGTGAGTGGTTTTGCCCCCTGGAGCACTGCAGCAGTCAAGGACAAACTCACCGGGCTGTGGAGCTACCACATGGGCTACCAGCATGGAGCTTTCATCCTGCACCTGAGCCCTGCCCTCCTTGAGAGGAGTCAATTCGTCAAGGGCTCCGTGGGCATTGACCACTACTCCTTCTTCCGTCCAAACTGAAGCCTCCGCCTCAGCCCCACAGGCCTTTAATTCTTCCAGCAGTTCTTCCCTGTTGCAGCGCAGGGTATTGGCACGCAGGCAAAGCCTGGCACTCTCATTGTCAAACTGGCAAAGCCGTACCGTATCCTCAAAACCGAACTCCTTAACCCAACGCTTTACCAACCAAAGGGGATGCTGGCTTTTCAATGCCAGCTCTTCAGTGGCATGACCCTTACCATGAGGAAAGGCAGCTTTTTCCGGCTCACGCACCGCCGTGCGCAAAACTGCATTAACAAAACCTGCCGTCCCCTTATGACCATACCGCTTGGCAAGATCCACTGCCGTATTGCAGGCTGCAGAGGAAGGAACTTTATCAAGATAAAAAATCTGATACAATCCCAGCCTCAGTATCTCCCGTATCATGGGAGGCACTTTGCTCAGGGGCCTGTTAATATAGCGCCTTAATATCCAGTCCAAGGTTTCCCCTGCCTTGACAGTGCCATAGACCAATTCCGTCACAAAACGGCGGTCCTGATCCGTAAGCTCAGTCCGCCGCAAAGCCTGTGCCAAAGCCACATTGGCATAAGCCCCCTTCTCATGCACTTCCTGCAAGACCTTTATGGCCGTCTCGCGAGCCTTGTCCATCATGTATCTCCATTCTTAACAAAACAAACTACAAACATAACAAGAACAACTCACTCCAAGTTATTCATGCTAGTTATATAATAGCGTATTTGTCAAAAGATTTCCAGCTAATACACCCAAAAGCCTCACTTATAACTCATGAGAGAGTCCCTCATAGCCCTTATCTGACGAGCAAGCAGCCATTCTCCCACAGCTTTCCCCTTCAGATGCTCAGGAGCTTCCTTTCCTGACACGCTTTCCATGTCAGCCAGCAGCTCTTCTCCTTTTTCCAAAAAAACCGGCAAACTGCGGTGATCTGCTCTGATAACAGCTTTGAATTCCTCCATGGACAAACCTGATTTCTTTACACTTAGCAAGAGTTTTGCCATCT
>CAJOIN010000031.1:2408-14015 GCA_905234515.1 uncultured Selenomonas sp. | reverse complement strand
AGTTTGCCGTTATAGTTGAAGCCCATGGCGTGGCCGTGGGCGCCGGTGTCGTGGATGATGACGCGGTCGCCGATGGCGATTTCCGGCAGGCGGCGGTCGATGGCGAACTTGTCGTTGTTTTCGCAGAGGGAGCCGGTGATATCGTAGAGGTGGTCCGGGTGGGCCTTTTCCTTGCCTACCACTGTGATGTGGTGGTAAGCCCCGTAGAGAGCCGGGCGCATAAGGTTGGACATGCAGGAGTCAAGGCCGATGTAGTCCTTGTAGGTTTTCTTCTCATGGAGCACTGTGGACACCAGCCAGCCAGCGGGACCCGTCATAGCCCTGCCGCTTTCCATGGCTATGGCGGTATTGCCCAGGCCGTTGGGAATCATCAGTTCCTGGTAGAGCTTGTGGATGCCCTCGCCCACTTCCTTCAGGTTCACAGGATCTTCTTCGGGGCGGTAGGGAATGCCGATGCCGCCGCCCAGGTTTACGAACTCAAGGGTGATGCCGAGTTTTTCCTTGATTTCCACCGCCAGCTTGAACATGAGCTCGGCGGTGTAGATAAGACCTTCGCTTCTGAGCTCATTGGAAATGACCATGGTGTGGAGGCCGAAGCGCTTTATGCCCTTTTCCTTGGCACGCTTGTAACCTTCCAGCAGCTGGTCGTGGGGCAGGCCGTACTTGGCTTCAGTGGGGCGGCCAATAATGTCATTGCCCTCAATGAGGTTGCCGGGATTGAAGCGGAAGGAAAGGCAGTCAGGCAGGCCTGCGTTCTTTTCCAGATAGTCCAGGTGGGACAGGTCATCAAGGTTGATGATGGCCCCCAGCTCAATGGCCTTCTGAAACTCATCGGCGGGGGTATCGTTGGAGGTGAGCATGATTTTCTCGCCTGTCACCCCGGCGGCCTGGGAAATCAGGAGCTCCGGCAGGCTGCTGCAGTCGGTGCCTGCTCCTTCCTCAGCCAAAATCTGCACGATACGGGGGTTGGGAGTGGCCTTGACGGCAAAGTGCTCGCGGAATTCAGGCGCCCAGGCAAAGGCCTTTTTCAGATTCCTGATGTTTTGGCGGATGGCCTTTTCGTCATAGATATGAAAGGGAGTGGGGTACTCCTTGATGATCTCTTCCAACTTTTCCTGGGAGAGGGGGAAGTTCTTTTCAGCCATGGACGTGTCCTCCTTGTAGACTGTAATCTTGTAAATTTATTATACATTGGAGTTATATTGATGTCAATTACTATATAAATTATTACATAATGCAACTATGTGACGAGAAATCAGGTCGAGAGTTTAGGGGAAATATGGTAGAATAAAGGGCAAGATAAACGGAAGGAGAAGTGATGATGGCAAGGATATTTACTCTGCTGAAACTGTTCAGGCATGATTTGATTGTGATGCTGCTGGCCTTGAAAAATAGCGATACGCCCAAGTCAGTCAAAGGACTTTTGGTGGCGGCGCTGCTTTACTTTCTCAGCCCTATAGATCTGGTACCAGATGCGGTACCCTTGTTAGGCGTGCTTGATGATTTGGTCATTGTGCCCATGGCGGTGGAGGGGCTGATGAAACTCCTGCCCCAGCATGTGCGTCGTGACAGCGAGTGGAAGGCCCACCAGGTGCTGCGTTATGCTCCGGCTGTTCTTGCCGTCGGCACTTTCTTTATAGTGAGTTGGGCGATCCTGCTCATTTGGGGGCTTGTGACCCTTCTTTCCCATATATTTTAATTGAGGTGTAGGACTTGCGTTTATATATTGCCGAGAAACCGAGCGTGGGCAGGGAGTTGGCCAAGTGCCTGCCAGGACCTGTGGAGCGCCGGGACGGTTATCTGGTGACAAAGGGCGGCGTGGTGACCTGGCTTTTCGGCCATATCCTGCGTCAGGCGGAGCCCGAGGAATATGATGCCCGCTACAAGCGTTGGCGCTCTGAGGACCTGCCGATTATCCCGGAGAAATGGCAGCTTTATGTGGCCAAGGATTGCGAGAAGCAGTTTGCCATTGTGAAGGGCCTTATCGAAAAGGCTGATGAAATCGTCCATGGAGGAGACCCTGACCGTGAGGGGCAGCTCCTGGTGGACGAGGTGCTGGATTATCTGGGCAACAAGAAGCCTGTGCGCCGTATACTTCTCAATGCTTTGGACGAAAAGAGCATTAAGGAAGCAAATGCAGACCTGAGGGAAAACAAGGATTTCTTCAATCTGAAGCAGTCTGCTTTGGCCAGGGCCAGGGCTGACTGGCTTATCGGCATGAACCTTTCCCGGGCTTATACTCTGGCGGCCCGCCGGGCAGGCCATGACAAGCTGGTGCTGCCCATCGGCCGGGTGAAGACGCCGACCCTCTCTTTGGTGGTGCGCCGGGAGCGGGAAATTGAGAACTTCAAGCCTGTGGATTACTATACTATCCGGGGCGTATTCCAGCATGAGAACGGCAGCTTCACTGCTCAGTGGAAGCCTGAGGACACCCAGGCAGGCCTGGACAGCGAAAACCGTCTGATAGACAAGGAAGTGGCGGAGGCCAAGCTGAGGTCCTTCGGGGAGGAACCCCTGGAGGGCATTATCTCCAGCTACCAGAAAACCAAGAAGCAGGAGCCTCAGCCCCTGCCCTTTTCCCTCTCAACCCTGCAGGTATTGGCGGGCAAGCGCTATGGCTATGCTCCCCAGTTGGTGCTGGATACGGCCCAGAAGCTCTACGAAAAGAAGCTCACCACCTATCCCCGCTCCGACTGCGAATACTTGCCGTCCAACCAGTTCAAGGATGCCGCTGAAATTTTAGGCAATCTGGCTGTGGCAGGGGACGAGCAGCTGGCCAGCTGGGTGCCGGGGGCGGATTTGAAGATCAAGAGCCGTGCCTGGAATGACAAGAAGATTTCCGCCCATCATGCCATTATTCCCACTACGGTGAAGGCCAATGTGCAGCAGATGACCGAGGAGGAGAGAAATCTCTACCTGCTCATTGCCAGAGGCTATATGGCCCAGTTCTACCCTGTGCACCAGTACGACCAGACCAAGGTGGAAGTTACTTACCATGAGGAACTTTTCACTGCCAGCGGCCGCACGGTCAGGGATTTGGGCTGGAAAATCATGTACCAGTCTCCGGGCCGGGGCGGCAAGGCCAAGGATGAGGACGAGGCAGAAAAGGAAGAGGATGAGAGCTCCAAGACCCTGCCTGTCATGAAGAAAAAGGATGGAGTCAACTGGCAGAAGGGAGAAATGAAGACCAGCACCACCAAGCCTCCTGTGCGCTTCACCCCCTCCACTTTGCTGGCGGGCATGAAGGAAATCCACAAGTACGTGAAGAATCAGGAAGCCAAGAAGCAGCTCAAGGATGTATACGGTATTGGCACTGAGGCTACCCGTGCCACCATCATTGACGACCTTATCAAAAGAAAGTTCATGAAGCCTACGGGCAAGAAAAAGTATCTGGTACCCACCCCGGCGGCCTATCTTTTGGTGGATGCCCTGCCGGATGAAATGACGTATCCAGACTCCACGGCTATCTGGGAGGACAGGCTACATTCCATGGCG
The DNA here is from genome assembly GCA_905234515.1 of uncultured Selenomonas sp. Classification (GTDB taxonomy): domain Bacteria; phylum Bacillota; class Negativicutes; order Selenomonadales; family Selenomonadaceae; genus Selenomonas_B. The sequence goes on along the minus strand of CAJOIN010000031.1, from coordinate 10,520 downwards.
GAGGGAGAGGGGACCTTGGCAGAGTTCCTGCAGGGGCAGATTGATTTCACCAGGAAACTCTGTGCCAAGGCCGGCCACGTTAAGATAGAAGTTACCGGGGAAAATGTCTGCCCCCGCTGCCATCAGGGAGTGATGATTCAGCGGAAAGGCAAAAATGGCATTTTCTGGGGATGTTCCAACTATCCCAAGTGCCGCCTGACCTGCAACGACAAGGAGGGCCAGCCGGACATGGAGGATGCCAAAAGCCGGGCAGGACGCGGAGGACGCAGCCTGGCCTATGCCGGTGCCGCGGCAGGGACTCCGGCCTTTGGTGGGCAGGCAGCCGGTTATGCTGGTTACAGCCAAAGAGGACAAAGCGGCAGTGCACCATCGGCGGCAGATATGGCAGAGTTTGAGGCCCTGCTGGCAGGGGGAGAGCTTTATAGCTATGCCCCGCCTGCCCAAAAGAAAAAAAGCTGGCAGTCCTATCAGGACAAGCCACGCTATTCTGCCAGCCCCATGGAGCAGAGCCGCAAGGCAGGTACTTTGAATCAGGGGGAAGACAAGGACAAGTATCTTTGCCCCCGTTGCCGGGAGGGCCATCTTCATCTCCATCGTGGCAAGAATGGTCCTTTCTGGGGCTGCTCCAACTATCCCCGTTGCACGGCCACCTTTGATGATGAAAAGGGTGCCCCGGTGCTCAATCAATAAATTAGGAAGTTTAGCGAAAGCATAGAAAGAGGAACGAACATGAATGAAGTTAAGGATTTTGCGGAATTGGGCGTAAGCGAGGCCCTGTGCGAAGCCCTTAAGAAACAGGATATAACCAAGCCCACTGCTATACAGAAGGAAATGCTGCCCAGGGCCTTGCAAGGACAGACCCTTTTGGGAGAGGCACCCACAGGCACGGGCAAGACTTTGGCCTATCTTCTGCCCACTTTGATGCAGCTGGAGGCAGAGTCCAGGGAGGTACAGGCGGTAATCCTTGCCCCCACCTACGAGCTGGCCATGCAGATTACGAATACTGCCCGGGAGCTTAGCCAGCAGGCAGGACTGGGTATCAGGGTGCAGGGGCTCATTGGCGGCGCCAATATCGCCCGCCAGATAGACAAGCTGAAGGAAAAGCCCCAGCTGATTATCGGTTCCGCTGGCAGGCTGCTGGAACTTGCCCGCAGGAAGAAGCTTCAATTGAACAAGGCAAAGATTCTGGTGCTGGATGAGTTTGACAGGATGCTGGATGACCAGAATCTCCAGAACACTGCTGATGTGGTGCGCCTCATGCCCCCCAAGGAAGAATTGCAGATCCTGCTTTTCTCCGCCACTACTTCAAGAAAAGCTCTGGAACGGGCGGGCTTTTTGGGGACGCCTGAGCATATTGTGGTGGAAGATAAGGCAGTGGCTAATGGCCTTCGTGAGGACTATTACCGCATTACTCCCTTCAGAGAGAAAATCGAGGTCCTTAGGAAGCTTACCCGCCGCCTGAATATCACTAGAGGGCTGGTCTTTATCAATAAGAAATTCGATGTGGAAAAGACTTTGGCACATTTGCGTTATGAGGGCCTTTCGGTGGAGTCCCTGGTCAGCGCCGGCGGCAAGCAGGAGCGTCAGCATGCAGTGTCCGCTTTCAGTAAGGGCAAGGTGCGTTTGCTCTTGGCTACGGACGTGGCGGCCCGTGGTCTTGATATTCCCGGCATTGACTATGTGGTGAATCTTGACGTGCCGGAGAACGCCCAGGCCTATCTTCATCGCGCAGGCCGCACGGCCCGGGCTGGTGCCCATGGCAGTGTCATCACCCTGGCGGATATCAAGGAAGCTTATAAGCTGGAGCTTTTGGAAAAGCAGCTGAAAATACAGCTGAAACCCTTGGAGCCAGGCGGCAAGGCTATCCCCAGGAGCGGCCAGCCCAAGGGCAGGGCGGCAGGGCACAGGGCTCCCGCCAGAGGGCGCAAGGATAAGGGAAGGGCTGCGGAGAAGAAACATTCAGCCCGCAGTTAAATGGAGGAATTCTTAGTGGACATAGTGCCGATATTATTCGAACTGTTGTTGGTGGCTTTCCTGATATTTATGAACGGTTTTTTTGTGGCCTCGGAGTTTGCCTGTGTGAAGATACGCCCCTCACGGCTGGAAATGCTCATACAGGAGGGCAACAAGCGGGCGAGGTATGCCAAAGAGCTTACTGACCATCTGGACACCTCCCTGTCCGTCACCCAGCTGGGCATTACCCTGGCCTCCTTGGGTCTGGGCTGGGTAGGCGAGCCTACCCTGGCAAAACTTATCATGCCCTTGACCGAAGCGGTGGGGCTTGATGTCAGCGCGGGGCACACTTTGGCCTTGGCTTTGGGCTTTGCCATTATCACGGCCCTGCATATCATCCTGGGGGAGCTTACCCCCAAGACCTTTGCCATCCAGAGTGTGGAGCGCATTATGCTGGCTGTGGCTCTGCCCATGCTGATCTTCCAGAAGCTTTTCTATCCCTTTGTGTGGTTCCTGAATCATGTGGCCAACTGGGTAGCTGCCCGCTTTGGCATTGAGGCCAAGGGCAATGGGGAACTGGCCCATACAGAAGAAGAAATCCGCATTCTCATGGAGGAGAGCCATAAACAGGGGCTGGTGGACGACACGGAAGCCGACTTTGTGGATAATGTCTTTGACTTCACTGAGCGGAACGTGCGGGAAATCATGACACCCCGTACGGATATGATTTGCCTCTATTTGGAAGACAGTCTGGAGGAAAATCTGGAGACGGTCTTTGCGGAGCAGATGACCCGCTACCCGGTCTGCCGGGAGGACAAAGACCATATCATCGGCTTTTTGCATATCAAGGACCTGCTGAAGCATTTCCATAAAGGGCAGAAGGTAAACCTTCGCAAGATGGTGCGCCGCGCCCTGGTGGTGCCGGAGAGCATGGATGTCAGCGTGCTGCTGAAAACCATGCAGAAGGGACGCAGCCAGCTGGCCATTGTGGTGGACGAGTTCGGCGGCACTGCCGGCATGGTGACCATTGAGGATATTGTGGAAGAAATAGTGGGGGATATTCAGGACGAGTTCGACGAGGAGCGTCCTGTGGCAGAGTCCCGTGGCTTTGGCGTGTACTCTGTGGATGCCAAGATGCTCTTGGAGGAAATGGCAGATATTCTGGAAATTGAAATCCACGATGAGGATGTGGACAGCATAGGCGGCTGGCTCAACGACACCATCGGCGGCGACCCCCAGGTAGGCATGATGGCCGCTTGGGAAGGCAATGTGTTCTACGTGGAAGAAGTTGACGGCGCACGCATCACCAGAGTCCTTATACGACTAGCTAAGGAACTGACAGAGGAACATGAGGAGATAGTGTAAAATACACATTCTCTTTGAATAACTATACTGGGCATGGCTGCTGAGGCGGTCATGCTTTTTTTATGCGTATTGTTTGGCGAACGGAAGGTGCATTTTCTCTGTAAGTTGTCAAAGCTGCGAATAAAAGATTTCGAAAAAGGGAGGAATGGGGAGGAAAACTAATATTGTATGCAGAATTGTATAAAAATCGGTGAATTTTTACTATAAAATCTTAGTGAGCACAAGCCAAAGGCGCAGTGGGAGCTTAGATTTTGTGTAAGGGCGTAGCGACGCGGAGCTAGTCCCTTTAGGGATGCGAAACATCGTTTCGCACGGAGTTTTATGCTTTAAGCTGCACCCCAAAGGGAGTGAATTGACGAATGCCAGTTATGGATTATCTTGAGTGCAATGCCCGGCTGTACGGCGACGAGGTGGCTCTGGTGGAGCTTAACCCGGCGGAGCCGGATAACAGGCGCATGAGCTGGAAGGAATACAGCCTCATTGAGGCCAACTCCTTTGCCCCCTATCGGCGGGAGATTACCTGGAGCGTCTTTGATGAAAAGGCTAACCGCTGTGCCAATATGCTCCTGCAGAGAGGAATCTGCAAGGGCGATAAGGTGGCCATCATCATGTATAACAGCCTGGAATGGCTGCCTATCTATTTCGGTATCCTGAAGACGGGCGCCATTGCTGTGCCCTTCAACTTCCGTTATGACGCCAAGGAGATTCTTTATTGCGCAGAGTTGGCGGAGGTACAGGCCATTATCTTTGGGCCGGAGTTTATTGGGCGTATTGAGACCAACGCGGAGCGTCTTTCCAAGGGACGGCTGCTTATCTATGTGGGGGACAACTGTCCCAGTTTTGCGGAAAGCTACCATATACTGGCGGCTGACTGTCCCAGTACTAAGCCGGAGGTGGGGCCCATTACGGATGAGGATTATGGCGCCATTTATTTTTCCTCAGGCACCACGGGTTTTCCCAAGGCAATCCTGCACAAGCATCAAAGTCTGACCCAGGCAGCCCAGATGGAACAGAAGCATCATGGCACCTGCAGGGAAGATGTTTTCCTCTGCATTCCGCCCCTTTACCACACAGGGGCAAAGTTCCATTGGATGGGCAGCCTGATTTCCGGTAGCCGGGCGGTGCTCCTGAAGGGGGCCAAGCCGGAAACCATTCTCTCGGCTGTTTCCCAAGAAAAATGCACCATTGTCTGGCTGTTGGTGCCCTGGGCCCAGGATATTCTGGATGCCCTGGATAGCGGTAATCTGAAACTGGAGGATTATGAGCTTGACCAGTGGCGGCTCATGCATATCGGGGCCCAGCCGGTGCCGCCGAGCCTTATCCGCCATTGGAAGGAATACTTTCCCCATCATGACTACGATACCAACTATGGCCTTTCAGAGTCCACAGGTCCGGGCTGCGTGCACCTTGGCATGGAGAATATCAGCAAGGTGGGAGCCATTGGCGTGCCGGGCTACCGCTGGCAGTGCCGCATCCTGGATGAGCAGGGCCAGGAGGTGCCCCAGGGGGAGATTGGCGAGCTTTGTGTCAAGGGCCCAGGGGTCATGACCTGCTATTACAATGACGAAGAGGCCACGGCAGCGGTGCTGAAGGATGGCTGGCTGCTGACAGGGGATATGGCCCGGCAGGACGAGGAGGGCTTCTATTACCTGGTGGACCGCAAGAAGGATGTTATCGTCAGCGGCGGCGAGAATATCTATCCTGTCCAGATTGAGGATTTCCTGCACAAGTTTGAGAAAATCAAGGATGTGGCAGTCATCGGTCTGCCGGACAGGCGGCTGGGAGAAATCAGCACTGCCATTATCGAGCTGAAGGAGGGCGTTTCCTGCACTGAAGCGGAAATAGAGGAATTCTGCATGGAACTGCCCCGCTACAAGAGACCCAAGAAAATCATTTTTGAGCCTGTGCCCCGCAATGCCACAGGGAAAATAGAAAAGCCAGTCCTTAGGAAACGATATGGCATAGAGAACCTGGTGGCCAAGGAAACCCAACGGTAAGGAAAGAGGAGAGCTTATGAAAGAATTGATGTTAGGCAACAAGGCCCTTGCCCGGGGGCTTTATGAGGCAGGTGTCTGCTTTGTCTCCAGTTATCCCGGCACCCCCAGCACCGAGATTACGGAGGAGGCAGTGAAGTATGAGGAGATATACTGCGAATGGGCGCCCAATGAGAAGGTGGCCATGGAGTCGGCTTTCGGTGCTTCCCTGGCAGGACGCCGCTCCTTCTGTGCTCAGAAGCACGTGGGGCTGAATGTGGCGGCAGACCCCCTGTTTACCATGTCCTATACGGGGGTCAATGCAGGTATGGTCATTGTGGTGGCGGATGATGCAGGCATGCATTCCTCCCAGAATGAGCAGGACAGCCGCCATTATGCCATTGCCGCCAAGGTGCCCATGCTGGAGCCGTCGGATTCTGCCGAGGCTTTGGAGTTCACCAAATTGGCCTATGAGCTTTCGGAGAAATTCGATACCCCGGTGCTTATCAAGATGTGCACCAGGGTGGCCCATTCCCAGTCCGTGGTGGAAACGGGGGAACGGGCCGAGCATGAAAAGGCCTATGAAAAGAATATCGCCAAATATGTGATGATGCCGGGCAATGCCAAGAAGCGCCACCCCATTGTGGAGGAGCGCACCAGGGCCTTGCGGGAGTATGCCGAAACGGCTCCCTTCAACCGTGTGGAAATGGGCAAGGCTGAACTGGGCATTATCACCGCCTCCACGTCCTATCAGTACGTGAAGGAGGTCTTTGGTCAGGAGGCCAGCGTGCTGAAGCTGGGCATGACCAATCCTCTGCCGGAGAAAATGATCCGTGATTTCGCCGCCAAGGTGAAAAAGCTGGTAGTGGTGGAGGAGCTTGATGATGTGATAGAGCAGCAGGTCAAGGCCATGGGACTTCAGGTATCCGGCCGGGATATGCTGCCGGGCATTGACGAATTCTCCCAGAATCAGCTGGCCGAAGCCTTTGGCAAAAAGGCGCCCAAGGGGGAGACACTGGAGGATGCTATTCCGCCCCGTCCTCCTGTCATGTGCGCAGGTTGTCCCCACCGTGGCATGTTCTATTCCCTGAAGAAACGGAAATGCACCGTGCTGGGTGATATTGGCTGCTATACTTTGGGAGCAGTGCAGCCTTTGGGAGCTATGGAAATGACCCTTTGCATGGGGGCTTCCATCAGTGCTTCCCACGGTTTCAATAAGGTGCTGGGGGAGAAGGCTGGCAATGTGGTGGCCGTTATTGGCGATTCCACCTTTATGCACTCCGGCATGACGGGCCTGGCCAATGTGGCCTACAACCAGTCTGCCTCCACCATCATCATTCTTGACAACAGCATCACCGGCATGACCGGCCATCAGCAGAATCCCTCCACAGGACTCAATATCAAGGGTGAGCCTGCCGGGAAGATTGATCTGGAAGCCCTCTGCCGGGCCATGGGTTTCCAGCGGGTGCGGGTGGTGGACCCCTATGATTTGAAGGCTTGTGATGAGGCCATTGCCGAGGAACTGGCGGCTAAGGAGGCCTCGGTCATTATTTCCCGCCGTCCCTGCGCCCTGCTGCAAAAGGTCAAGCACCGTCCGCCCCTTATCGTGGACAAGGAAAAGTGTATCGGCTGCAAGTCCTGTATGCGGGTGGGGTGCCCTGCCATTTCCATGAAGGAGGGCAAGGCGGTGGTGGATGCCACCCAGTGCGTGGGCTGCGAGGTTTGCAGTCAGCTCTGTCCTAAGCAGGCATTTTCCAGTACAGCACGGGACTGAGGAGGGCGGACTATGGAAACAAAGAATATTATCATTGTAGGCGTAGGCGGCCAGGGCTCCCTCTTGGCCAGTAAGATTCTGGGTGATTTGCTCTTGCGTGAGGGCTATGACGTGAAGGTGTCCGAGGTCCACGGCATGTCCCAGCGCGGCGGCAGCGTCATCACCTACGTGCGGTTTGGGGACAAGGTTTATTCTCCGCTGGTGGATGAGGGGGAGGCAGACTATATCGTTTCCTTCGAGATTCTGGAGACGGCCCGTTGGCTGGCTTATCTGAAGCCCGGGGGGCAGATTGTCACCAATACCCAGCAGATTGACCCTATGCCTGTGATTACGGGGGCGGCGGAATATCCTGCCGGCCTGGTGGAGAAAATCAAGGGCAAGGGCGTGAAGATTGACGCCATGGACTGCCTGTCTTTGGCTAAGGAAGCTGGCTCGGTGAAAGCTGTCAATATCGTGCTTTTGGGCAGGCTTTCCCATTATTTCGATATTGCTGAGGAAAAGTGGCAGGAAGTGCTGACAGCCAATGTGCCGCCTAAGTTCCTGGAAATAAATCGCAAGGCATTTAAATTGGGGAAGAATCATAAAGGATAAAAGGATAACAGGGGGGATTTGATGGAACGTTATTTTCAGCAGGAGATAGAATGTGCGCCTCGGGAGAAAATTCAGGCCCTGCAGAATGAGAAGCTCCTAAAGCAGGTGCAGCATGTTTGGGAGCATGTGCCCTATTACCGCAAGAAGATGGAGGAAAAGGGTGTCAGGCCCGAGGATATCAAGTCCACGGCTGACCTGCACAAGCTGCCCTTCCTGTCCAAGAAGGACCTGCGCAATGCCTACCCCTATGGTATGCTGGCAGTGCCTTTGAAGGACTGCGTGAGGATTCATTCTACCTCCGGCACTACGGGGAAAAGGGTGATTGCCTTCTACACCCAGGCGGATATTGACATGTGGGAGGACTGCTGCGCCAGGGCCATTATGGCAGCGGGGGGCACTGACGAGGATGTGTGCCAGATTTCCTATGGCTATGGCCTCTTCACCGGCGGCGCCGGG
>CAJOIN010000031.1:0-2391 GCA_905234515.1 uncultured Selenomonas sp. | reverse complement strand
CAGCCAGCTCAGGGAATACGGAGAGGCAGGTCATGTTCATCATGGACCTGAAGGCCTCCATTCTCTGCTGCACCCCCAGCTACGCCGCCTACCTGGCTGAGAGCATGAAGGAAATGGGGTACAAGCCTGAGGATATTCCCCTGAAGATAGGCATCTTCGGCGCCGAGGCCTGGTCCGAGGAAATGCGGCGTGACATCGAGGCGACCCTGGGCATCAAGGCTTACGATATCTACGGCCTCACGGAGATTTCCGGGCCGGGGGTAGCCTTTGAATGCTCTGCCCAGCATGGCATGCATATAAATGAGGATCACTTCCTGGTGGAGACCATCGACCCGGAAACCGGAGAGGTGCTGCCGGAGGGAAGCCAGGGTGAACTGGTATTCACGGCCCTGGACAAGCAGGCCTTCCCCATGCTCCGCTACCGCACCCGTGATATCTGCACTTTGACTCGGGAACCCTGCTCCTGTGGTCGCACCCATGTGCGGATGCTGAAGCTCAAGGGCCGCTCTGACGATATGCTCATCATTCGCGGCGTGAATGTGTTCCCCAGCCAGATTGAGACAGTGCTCCTGAACCATGGCTATGCGGCCAACTACCAGATTGTCGTGGACAGGGTTAACAACACCGATACCCTGGATGTGAAGGTGGAAATGACGCCTCAGATGTTCACGGATAATGTGGGCGAGATTGACGAGCGGCGCAAGGAACTGGCAGAGGGCATCAGGGATATTCTGGGCATTCGTGCCAAGGTCTCCCTGGTGGCTCCCAAGAGCATAGAGCGCAGCGAGGGCAAGGCCGTGCGAGTCATTGACCGCAGGAAGATTTAAGGGAGGCGGTGCAGGCATGAGTGTAAAACAGATTTCCGTTTTTTTGGAAAACAAGCCGGGCACATTGAAGAAGATGACTTCCGTGCTGACAGAGCACCATATTAATATGAGGGCCCTGTCAGTGGTGGATACCAAGGACTTCGGCATTGTGCGGATGCTGGTGGACGATGTATACGAGACCACCAATGTGCTCAACGAGGCCAATTTCATTGCCTCGCTGAATTCGGTGCTGGTGTTTGCCATTCCGGACGAGGTGGGAGGCCTGGACAAACTGCTGCAGGCCTTTGAGGAAGTAAAAATCAACATCGAGTATATGTATGCCTTTGCAGGCAAGAACGGCGCCTACATGATTTTCCGTGTAAGCGATACGAAGGGGGCGGAAGCCCAGCTTTTGGCCAAGGGCTTTGCTTCCCTGTCGCCAGAGAAGATGGCAGAGGTATAACGATGAAGAAGATGTCCCCCATTCATCGCATAACAGGCGGCGAGCATATATCTCCCGCCTCGTTGAAACGCTAATTGGAGGATTTTGCCTTCGGCAAAATTTGAACAATGGCGTTATAAAAAACCAGGCAGACTGCTTTTGAGCAGTCTGCCTGGTTTTTTGTCCGGATGCAGCTTGCTGCACCCGGGGGGATTCTATTTACCGGTAGGAAACTAATTCCTCCATGGGTTTTGTTTTCTCATGGGTGGGGGTGGGGCGGACACCTTCGGCGGCATAGCCAAGGTCCAGCATGAGGACGACTTTTTCGTTCTCTGGCAGGTTCATGGCTTCAGCGGCTTTGTCCGGGTCGAAGAAGTTCAGCCAGCAGCTGTCTACGCCCTCGGCTGCGGCTGCCAGCATCATATGGGTGGTGACGATGCTGGCGTCCTCAGCCCCGGAGGTGTATTTGTCACCGGGATAGGTGAACTCCTGGTTCTTGTCATAGGTCACCACCAGCACCAGAGGGGCGCCGTAGCGACAGGGGGTCAGCTTGTCTACTATCTGCAGCGCTTCCTCGGACTGCATAACGTAGATATGCTGGGGCTGGCTGTTCTTGGCGGTGGGGGCCAGCTGCCCGGCTTTCAGAATCTTGTCCAGTACCTCTTGGGGCACGGCTTTGTCAGGATTGTACTTCTTGCAAGAGTAGCGGTCTTGGGCTAGTTTCAGAAAATCCATGGTAATCCTCCTTGTAAGGTCATCTGGGTCATAAAATCCGTCGTATCACTTCTCTGGCATGAGGGCTTTTTCCTGCCGCAAGGGTAATTTTGTTAAAATTGTAGTCAAAATAGATACAGAAGCTGTAACATGGTTCGTATGGCGTGTGATTGTCTTGCGTCAGCCGTGGCAAAAGGGTAAAATAATAGCGTATGTTATTTGCAGTTTAGAGGTCGATATGATCATTACAGTTGAGAATTTTACCAAGTCCTACGGTGAGAAGGAGCTTTTCACGGGGATAGATTTCAGCCTGGCAGAAGGGGACAAGGTGGGCATTGTTGGCGTGAATGGCACAGGCAAGTCTACCTTTCTGAAGGCAGTGGCGGGGCTGGTGCCTGTGGATGATGGCACCGTAACCTCCATGAAAGG
>CAJOIN010000030.1 GCA_905234515.1 uncultured Selenomonas sp. | reverse complement strand
ATAAGCTTCAAGCGTTATGCCCTGGTGGATATTGGGGTGGGGATACCCCTTACCTATTTGGGAGGGCTGGCGTCCATGATGCTGGTCATGGACCTGGGTCTTTGGGAAGGCCTGGTCATGGCAGTATTTCCCTATCTTCCCGGAGATGTGATGAAGTGCCTGGGAGCTGCTTTCCTGGGGGTAAAGGTAAACCAGATGTTGGCAAGGCAGGGGTGAAAGAGCCGCAGTCCTTTAAAAATGGACTGCGGCTCTTTCATGCTATCGACTATCACATAAGTTATAAAACTGTAACATAAGTGAAAGTATGGACTGAAAAAAGAAGAAAAACGCCGCTTTTAATGCTAAAACGATAAAAAACTATTGAATATCAGTTTGATATGAGCTAATATCATAACTGTAAACATCAATAAAAATTGATGATACATCACAAACGTGACGATTGTCACATGAGAAACATAATGACGAAGCTGTGGAAAGGGGAAATTTGTAATGGGTTGGATGATTCTGGCAGCGATTGTCATGTGGAGCCTGCAGCTGGTTTTGGGCCTTTGGCAGTTCCGACGGTTCAATGCTCATGTGCGTGAGCTGAGAGCCGCGGGAAGGGTAGCCATAGGCAAGGCCAAGGGAGGTTTCAGGTCCGGGGTGGTGGCCCTTATCTGCATTGATGAGGAGAACCGCATCAGCAAGGCTGAGACCATGGCAGGACGCACGGTGTTTGCCGGTTTTCATCCAATTAAGGGTCTGGAAGGAAAAATTCTTCCGGAGCTTACCGAGGCAGATTGCCAGGGGCTGGGAAGGCAGGTGAAGGCGGCGGTGCTGAATGCCCGCCAGGATTACGAGAACTATCAAGAGTTGCAGAGGGAACGCAGCCAGCAGTGTGCGGCGGTTTCCGGTTGAGAGATGAGGGGACTTTAAGAAAGGACGGAATGAAATGGACACATTGATTTTTTTCGCACAGGGTTTCATCGGCATGTTCAACAAGGGCGGCGAAGTGCTTATGGGGTGGGTGACAGGGATTATCCCCACCCTGGTGTGCCTGTTGGTGGCAATGAACTCCATTGTCCTCCTGGTGGGCAATGAGCGCATAGAGAAGTTCGCGCATCTCTGCGCAGGCAATATTTTCACCCGCTATATGGTGCTGCCGGTGGTTGGTACCTTCTTCTTCTGTAATCCCATGACCTTGTCCCTGGGCAAGTTCGTGCCGGAGTTCTACAAGCCTTCCTATTATGCAGCAGGCTCTGCCTCCTGCCATACCCTGAACGGGCTTTTCCCCCATGTCAATCCCGGTGAGCTCTTCGTGTTCCTGGGCATTGCCAACGGCATCTCTGCTTTGGGGCTGCCCACGGTTGACCTGGCGCTTCGCTACTTCCTCATCGGTATTGTCATCAACTTCTTGCGTGGCTGGGTGACGGACTTCACCACCGCCTATGTGCAGAAGCAGCAGGGCGTGCAGCTCAGCAAGCAGGTCGTGGCCATCAAGTCTTGAAGATTCCATTCCTGATGAGTGTATGAGGTTTTTGATAGGGGGAAATAATCATGGCAGAATATAAGAGCGTGACGGTATCAGCTGGTGCAGGCGGCTTTGGCGGCCCTCTGGTGCTGACGCCGACTGAAAAGAAGAACAAGATTGTCAATATCACCGGCGGCGTGATTTCGCCCGTATCCCTGAGACTGGGAGAGATGACGGGCTGCGAGGTCGTGGATGGCTTCAAGACCAAGGTCCCCGATGATGAGACTCTGGCGGTAGTAATCGACTGCGGCGGCACCCTGCGCTGCGGCATCTACCCTCAGAAGAGAATTTTCACCATTAACCTGAATCCCACCGGCCCCAGCGGCCCTCTGGCTCAGCATATCAAGGCAGATATCTACGTTTCCGCAGTCAAAGAAAACAATATCGCCTACACCGATGGCAGCGCTGCTCCTGCTCCGGCAGAGGAGGCTCCTGCCAAAAAGCCCAAGTATGATACCAGCAAGAAGATTTCCCAGCAGCAGGCTGAGGGCAGCCTCATGGCCAAGATAGGCCAGTTCATGGGCGGCATTGTCTCGGTGTTCTATCAGGCAGGCCGTGATTCCATCAACACCATGATCAAGACCATCCTGCCCTTTATGGCTTTCGTGTCCATGCTCATAGGTGTCATCCTCACCACCGGCATCGGCGATGTGATTGCAAATCTGCTGGCACCTCTAGCCAGCTCCCCGGTGGGCCTGGTGATATTGTCCCTGATCTGCTCCTTCCCCTTCCTTTCCCCCTTCCTTGGACCGGGCGCAGTTATAGCCCAGGTCATCGGCGTGCTCATCGGCGTGGAGATCGGCAACGGCCAGATTCCTCCTTCCCTGGCGCTGCCCGCTCTCTTCGCCATCAACGCCCAGTGCGCTTGCGACTTTATCCCTGTAGGCCTGGGGCTTGCCGAGGCAGAGGCAGAGACTGTGGAAGTCGGTGTGCCCTCCGTGCTCTATTCCCGCTTTATCACCGGCCCTGTGGCAGTCATCCTGGCATGGCTGGCCAGTTTCGGCCTGTATGAGGCATAATGCGTAAAAAGATAGTCAGTTAGTTTTTCAGGGGGTCTTACTATGAAGAAATACTACAGCACCACCGTGCAGGAATTAGGCGTCAATGTCCATTCCTTCAAGGAGGCCAAAATGCTCATCATGTTCAACGAAAATGCGCCGGAGGAACTGCGTGAATACTGCATCCTCCATCGGGGCAATGAGCTGACGGACACGGTGCAGCCAGGGGATTTGTTCCGCTTGGGCAAGGCGGAGTACAAGGTGGTCTATGTGGGAAGCGAGGTGCAGAAGAACCTCAAGAACCTCGGCCACATAACCCTGCGCTTCAATGCCAACGAGGAAGGCGAGGGCCTGGAAGGCAGCCTCTACCTGGAGGACAAGCCCATTGTGGACGTAATGCCTGGTGATGAGATTTCCATTGTAAGACCTTGACTTTAGATTTTAGGAGATGTTGAAAATGGCTTCATGGCTTAATTTAGAAGGCAAGACGGCAGTTGTGACAGGTGGCGCTTCAGGAATCGGCAAGGCAGTAGCCCAGGCCTTCCTGGACAACGGCGCCAATGTGGTGGTCTGCGATATGAATCCGGAGACCCCGGAATTTGAATTCCACGAGGGCAGCGGCGAGATGCTCTATGTGGTGACCAATGTCACCAGTCCGGAGAATATCACGGACATGATAAAAAAGGCCAAGGAGAAGTTCGGCAAGCTGGATGTGCTGGTGAACAACGCCGGCATCAACATTCCCTGCCTGCTGGTTGACCCCAAGCACCCCCATGGCAAGTATGAGCTCAGCGATACTGTCTATGACAAGGTTACAGGGGTGAACATCAAGGGCGTCTACCTGATGGCTCAGGCTTTGGGCCATGAGTTTGTGGACAATGGCTCCGGGGTCATCATCAACATGTCCTCGGAAAGCGGCCTGGAAGGCTCTGAGGGCCAGAGCATCTACGCAGCCACCAAGAATGCAGTGAACTCCTTCACCCGTTCCTGGGCCAAGGAGCTTGGCAAGTACAATGTGCGTGTGGTTGGTGTGGCGCCCGGCATCATGGAGGCCACAGGCCTCAGGACCCTTTCCTATGAGGAGGCACTTGCCTACACCCGTGGCATTACCGTGGATGACCTCAGGAAGGGCTACAAGAGCACCAAGACCACGCCCCTGGGACGCAGCGGACGCTTGACGGAGGTGGCTGACACGGTGATGTTCCTGGCCAGCGACAGGGCCAGCTACATACACGGCGTCACTTACAACGTGGCCGGCGGCAAGACCCGGGGCTGAATAAAGCAAAAGAAAGCAATACCGCAACTGGCACATTACCCTCTGTGTGCCAGTTTTCGGTCGTTTATGGGAAGCAGCTTTTGCTTGAAGGAAATAGGTGATTTTATATAGAATGTTTCCCAAGAGAAGAAAACCGATGGAGGGATGAGAAATGCAGCCAGTGGAAAGACGGATTTTGGTCAAGGTTGCTAATATGTATTATGTGGAGAATTTGAAGCAGAGCGAGATTGCCCAGCGCATGGGCATTGACCGCACTACTGTGAGCAAATATCTGAAGAAGGCGCTGAAGGACAAAATAGTAAAGATTACTGTGGAAAGCGACTCCTTTGATGAGCTGGAGGCCGCTCTGGAGCATAGGTTCGGCCTTAAGGAAGCCTGTGTGGTGCCCAAGAGTTATGATATGCAGGTCATCAAACAGAATATGGCCAGGGCAGGGCTGCGGCTGCTGCGCAGGGTCCTTGATGACGGCAAAGTGGTGGGATTGGCCTGGGGGACTACCATCAGTGAGCTGGCGACCATAGCGGAGCAGGAAAAGAACGTATTTGCCGATGTGGACTTTGTGCCCCTGGATGGCGGCCCCGAGAGCATTGACAGCGAATATCATGTGAATACCCTTTGCTATAAGATGGCCAGAGCCTTCGGCGGCCGCAGCCATTATATTTATGCCCCGGCCATTGCCAGGACGGCAACCATCCGGCAGGCCATTATCGAGGATGTGAACTATGAGAAGATATCCGCCTTTTGGGAGAAGCTGGATATCGGCATTGTGGGCATCGGCGCCCCGGTGAAGTCCTCCAACCTGGTATGGGCAGGCAGCTTCGGCCGGGAGGCTATAGAATCACTGGCCCATACGGGAGCAGTGGGGGAAATCTGCTCCGTTTTCTATGACATCAATGGCCGTGAAGTGGAAACTCCCTTTACGGACCGCATTATTTCTGTGGGCTTGGATAAAATGCGCAAGCTGGAATACAATATCGGCCTGGCCGCCTCCCGGGAAAAGGTGCCGGCCATCATGGGCGCCCTGCGGGGACATCTTATCAACGTCTTGATTACCGACGAGGAAACCGCCAAGATACTTCTGAACGAATGATATTGAGATTTTCTTGGGAACACTTTTATTGACTGGGAATAAATGCGTGACAACAGGTTCTGTCACGCTTAAACGCTAATTAGTGAATTTTCCCTATGGCAAAATATGAATAAATGCGTTATACTGATAACGTATGGAGACATAACTTATGGATATGTTGGACGCGTATGTATATAAAGATAAGGAGTGTTGAGCAAGATGAGTTTGCAGTTGAAATCCGGCTTTACCTTTGATTACGACAACCTTTACGGCGAAGGCAAAGTTACCGAAGCTGACCTGAAGAGCTATGAGGCTGACCTGAAGAAGGCGCACGAGGCCATGAAGGTCATGCGTGAGAAGGGCTTTATTCGTGCTCATCTGTCCAAGGACGGCGAGCCGGAAAAGGTGCTCTTTTCCCAGCTTCCCTATGTGGAGGAAGGCCATCTCAACAGCCCCAGCTCCCTTCAGCGCCTGCAGAAGCTCCAGGACCACGTGAAGAACAATATCGACGCTGTGGTTTCCCTGGGCATTGGCGGCTCCTACCTGGGCAATAAGGTGCTCTTTGACGTGCAGTGCGGCGAGTTCTGGAACTACATGAGCAAAGAGGAGCGGGGGGGGTTCCCGAAGGTTTATTTCAGCGGCAACAACATTGACCCCCGCCGTACCGGTGACCTTATCGAGCATCTGAAGTCCAGCGCCAAGATTGCCAAGACCCATGGCGAGGGCAAGTACAAAGTTATGCTGCTCGTTATCTCCAAGTCCGGCGGCACCCTTGACACCATGTCCAACTTCATGGTCATCTATGATGCCCTCCAGAAGGTTGAGGACATTGAGATTGAGGTGGTGGCAGTTACCGACCCCAACATGGAGAAGAAGACCCTGCTGAAGAACCTGGCCATTGAGAAGGGCTGGGAGCAGTTTGCTGTACCAGACGGTGTAGGCGGACGTTTCACCATCTTCTGTGAAGTGGGCCTCACTTTGGCTGCCTGCATTGGCTTCGACATCCGGGCTTTCCTGGACGGCGCCAAGGATATGGACAAGGCCTGCCAGAACGATGATATTTGGCAGAACCCGGCTATGCTCAACGCTGCCCTGAAGTTTGCTGCTTCCGAGAAGCACGGCCGCGACATCGAGGTCATGATGCCCTATGGCGACTACATGAAGTCCGTTTCCGAGTGGTATATCCAGCTCCTGGCTGAGTCCCTTGGCAAGCAGTTCAACAAGGAAGGCAAGGAAGTCTGCTATGGCCGTACCCCGCTGGTGGCTGTGGGCACCACTGACATGCACTCCCAGACCCAGCAGCATCAGGAAGGCAAGCTGAACAAGGTTGTCCAGTTCATCCGTCTGGCAGATTGGGAAAATGACCTGGTCATCCCCGATATCTTCCCGGATGTTAAGAAGCTGTCTGATATTTCCGGCGTGACCATGGGCCAGGCTTTGGAGATTGCCCGCAAATCCAACGAGGATGCCCTGGCCTCCAACAAGCGTTACAGCGCTTGCTTCACCCTGCCGACCCTCAATGCTTACCACCTGGGCGAGCTCCTCTACATGCTGGCCATGAGCGTGGCTTACGAGGGCGAGCTGTCCGATGTGGACGCTTTCAACCAGCCGGGAGTTGAGGCTTACAAGCGCATCATGGGACCGAAGCTGGCTGAGCAGAAGGCTGCCAATCAGAAGGACTGATGTGCAGGAAAGGGAAGTTTTCCCACAGATGAATTGAGTTTGCTAATCTCAGGGAGATGCCGCCAAGCTGCAAATCAGCTTGGGGCATCTCCTTTTAATTTTGGGGGGAGGTGAAGCCGTGGGGCAGTTCGGGAAGAAGCCGTGGGCGGTGCTGGCCTTGCTGCTGTTGCTGGTGCTTGCGGGTTGGCTGTTTCTCGGGGAAGAAAATGAGGAAAACGAGCTTTTGCTGCCGGTGCAGGAAGCTGTGACAGATGAGCAGCCTAAGCCTTTAGAGACAGGTTTTCGTGCCATAGCAGGCACTGAGGAGGCAGCCAAAGCAGGGGAGTTGTCCAATCCCTTTACTATGGCACATGAGAAACGTCATGAAGCAGCCTCAAGGACTGTTGTAGCAGCCCCGCAGGAACCAGATGGGAAGGCAGCCGGCCAGGCCGCGTCCCCAGCCTCCCAGCTGTCAGTTGCTGCGCCGGCCAAGCCGCCCCGGGAACCAAGGCTCAGCGGTGTGCTTACAGGCCCCGGGGGGAAGATTGCTGTGCTGGAATATGACGGCAAATCCCTGTCACTGGGAGAAGGGGAAGGGGCAGAGGGCTTGACTGTGGCTGCCATAGAATCCCGCCGGGTGCTGGTGCGAAGTTCCCAAGGGGAAAAATGGCTGGAAATGCCATGAGAAGGGATGGATTTTATGAAGAAACAACTTTGGAAGGGATGGGGCATAATCTGCCGAAGGCTGTGGATGGCCTTGGCAGCATTTCTTTGCCTGACGGCTGTTCCTGTGGTACAGGCAGCTCCCATTACCATGC
The DNA here is from genome assembly GCA_905234515.1 of uncultured Selenomonas sp. Taxonomy (GTDB): domain Bacteria; phylum Bacillota; class Negativicutes; order Selenomonadales; family Selenomonadaceae; genus Selenomonas_B. The sequence goes on along the minus strand of CAJOIN010000030.1, from coordinate 4,279 downwards.
AGGCCAGCGGCGGCGAGGTAAGGTCCCTTTTGATGGCAGCAGCAAGGCTGGGCGGGCTTAATCTGGTGATAGATGATGCTGTAGGGGGAACGGTGACGGTAAATCTTACGGCAGAGCCAGAGGAGATACTTGAGCATATTGCTGCAGCCAGGGGGCTGGCGCTGTTAAGGCGGGAGGGGGTATACATGGTGACTGTGCCTGGGGCAGGCAGCCGCCAGATGTACGTTTACCGCCTGCAGCATGCGGATTCTGTCGAGCTGGCTACAGCCATGAAATTGTCAGGGCAGGAAACAGGAGAAATAAAATCTGCATCGAAGGATAAAAAGGGTAAAGCTTCACAGGCAGAAACGGTGTCTGAGACAGGGGAGACAGGTTTTCATCTGATGGCAGACCCGTCTACCAATTCCTTGGTGCTGTACGGCACTCCTGCAGAGGCCGGAGCTGTGGAAAAACTGCTGGCTGAGCTTGATGTGCCTGCCCGTCAGGTCTCCTTGGAAGCCAAGATAGTGGCCATATCCAAGGAAGCCTCCAAGGAGCTGGGGGTGGAGTGGAGCTGGCAGTCCCATAAGAGGCCCAGAACGGCTGACTGGGGGCAACGCTGGGGGAAGGATACCACGATAGAAGACCCTGGCAAAAATACTATCAGGTACGGCTTTGGGCCAGGGGCTTTGGGCTATAACGCCTATCTGGACGCCAGGGTGGATGCCCTGCTGAGCCGGGGAAAGGCGAAGCTTCTTTCCCGGCCCAATATCACCACCCTGCAGGGGCGGGAGGCCGTCATCAGAATTGGCGGCGAAGTGCCGGTGCCTGTGCAGACCACTGCCAATGATATCACTACCAGTACCATCAAGTACCGGGAGGCAGGCATAATCCTAAGCTGCACCCCCAGGGTCAATGATGCAGGGGAAATCATGGCGGCGGTGCATACGGAGGTCAGCTCTCCCCTTTACGTGGATGACATCAAGGCCTACCGCTTCCAGACCCGCAGTGCCGACACCCATGTGCGCCTGAAGGATGGGGAGACCATGGTTATCGGCGGCCTGATTGGCAGTGAGGAAGCCAGGAGGCTTTCCAAGGTGCCCTTTTTGGGAGATTTGCCCGTGCTGGGACATTTTTTTCGGCATACTTCCAGCAGTCGTACAGAATCGGAGTTGCTGATTTTCCTCACAGCACGTATACTAGATGATAAGAAGATGTTAGAAAGTGATACTGAAAGAGTAGAGGAAGAAAGCGTATGGCAATAAGAATACTGATTGCAGATGACCATGCCCTGCTGAGACAGGGGATTAAGCGTGTACTTAATTTTGAAGATGATTTGGAAGTAATAGGCGAGGCGGAGGATGGCCAGGAGACCCTGGCCCGTACCCTGGCCCTGCAGCCTGATATCCTGCTGCTGGACCTGAACATGCCGGGCACCAGCGGCTTGGAGGTCACCAAGCAGCTGGCAGAGCTGGGCAGCAAGACCAAAATCATCGCCCTCACCATCCACGACAGTGACAATTATGTGCTGGAAATGCTGAAGAACGGCGCCTTGGGCTACCTGCTGAAAGATGTGGAGCCCGCGGTGCTGGTGAGGGCTATTCACACGGTAAATGAAGGCAATGCCTTTATCTACCCTCAGCTGTCTGAACGCCTTTTTGGGGATGTGCCTGAAGGAGAGGATTTCGGCACCTTGGCCAAGGAGATGTGGGACGCAGGCCGCAAGGAGCGCATCACTGCCCGTGAGATGGACGTGCTCCACTGCATGGTAAAGGGCCTGTCCAACCAGGACATTGCCAAGGCCCTGGGCATTTCCGAAAAGACCGTAAAAAACCACCTGTCAGGCCTCTTCCACAAGCTGAAGGTCAAGGACAGGACACAGGCGCTTATCTATGTGCTGAAGAATAAGATTGTGTCTTTGGAGTAAAAGAAAAACGCTGCCGATGGAGAATGTTCTCCCTTGGCAGCGTTTTTTCGTATGCGCTTTTGACATTCATGGAAGGTGTTTGGAGTTTATTTCACCAGCCATTCTTTCAGAGTACGCATTTCAGAATCAAACCCCACCCCTATCATGAAAATCCGTCGCTTATCTGCCTGATAGGGCAGGGCATAGCCCTTGTCCTCTATTTGTGCCAGGGCTTCGGCAGCGGGCTTGTCTACCTTGAATTCGAAGATGTAGACAAAATCATCCGTTTCCAGTATGCAGTCAGCTCGTCCCCGGCTGCTGTGGACTTCACATTTGACGAATTGGCCCAGCAGGGTGAAGACGATGTAGAGCACCGATTGGAAGTAATGCTCGAAAGGCGCATCATTGGTGGTGTAGGGGATACCCGCAAAGAGGGCGGTGAGGATGTCGCGGGTTCCTTCTGTATTGCCTGATTCCAGGCAATCATCCAGGGCGAAGATGTCCGTTCCAGAATTGGAGATGGCAGCAGGCGTGTAGGCGGGCAGCAGGCTTTTCAAGAAGCCGTATTTCACTTCTTCATTTGGAAAGCCCAGGATATAGCGGTGACGACGTTCATCATAATCCCATATAGTAAGATAGCCTGTCTGGTAGAGCAGAGGAATGGGATCTGGATTTTCATAGCGGTAGTCTGTCAAGGAATCTCCTGTGGCGTATAGGGTACTGTCAGTGAATCGATTGGCCGAGAGTTTTATTTCCCGTACTCGTTGCACCAGAAAGGTGGGAGTGCCGGTAGAAAACCAATAGGCATTGAAACTTTTGTCTGCCAGGGCATTCAGGAGGCTGAAGGGATTGTATACTCCTTTTGCATGTGGGAAGAAATGATAGCCGTCATAGTTTTTTTTCAGTGCTAACAGGCATTCATCAGGGCTGATATGCTTGTGCTGAGCCAGAGCTGTAATTTCTGCAGAGAAGCAGTCATTCAGCTCTTCTTCTGTAATGCCGCAAATGTCGGTGAATTTTTCTGACAGCGAAATATCGCGCAACTGGTTGAGGTCGCTGAAGATGCTGACCTTGCTGAACTTGGTGACCCCGGCGATGAAGACGAACTGCAGGTAATCATCGTAGCTCTTGAGGGTGCCGAAGAACCCCTTGAATACGGCTTTATTGTGTTCTTCAAGGGCAGCGTTGCCCAGCGCTTCCAGCAGCGGTTTGTCATATTCATCTACCAGCACTACGCAGCGGCGACCTGTTTTTTGAGCTGCAGCCGTCAGAAGATATTGGAACCTTTCTTCCAAAGGGCGGCTGGCATCTCCACCATAGGTATTCTCCCACTGGCGCAGCATTTTGTCTAAGATGCTCTCTAAGGCTGTATCTTGCTGATAGTTTTTGCCGTTGAAATCAAAGTAAAATACGGGATAAGGCTGCCAAGGATTATCCCTTTGTGCCTCCAGTTCCGCTATCTCCAGCCCCTCAAAGAGTTCCTTCCTGCCCTCCCAGTAGGCCTTGAGGGTGGAGAGGAAGAGACTTTTGCCAAAACGGCGGGGGCGGCTGAGAAAATATTGTTGACTGCCAGAAACCAGTTCATATATATAGCGGGTTTTGTCTGCATATGCATATCCGCCTTCCCGTAACTTGGCAAAGCTCTGCATCCCTATGGGGAGCCGCTTGTTGTTCTTCATGGCACTGACCTCCGTTCCTGTCAAAAAGTCGTCTGTTTTACTTTCTTTGTTGGAGTTTGCTTACGAAATCCTGTGCGAAGTCGAGTATCTGGTTGCGGGTATCCGGAGGGAACTCCAGAAAGGTCAGCAGCAGGCGCTGCTCCCTGTCGGAAAGGGAAAGCTCTTCCGCCAGCTGCCGGACGAGCTTAGGCTTCTGATCGATGAACATATCCCCGGTTCCATGACGCAGGTATTCTTCGTTTATATGAAATTCGCTGACCAGCTGCGAAATGACACGCTCCGTGATGGGGCGTGTTTCTTTTTCGTATAGGCCTATGGATGGCTGACTAAGGCCGATACGCGCACCAAATTCAGCCTGCTTTAGATTCAATGCTTTACGGACAAGCTTTAGTCGTTCTCCCATTCCCATGTAATCACTTCCTTAGTGGCATTATAAGAAAATACATATTCAAAAGCAATATATTGAAATTAAAATATTGCAATACTGATTACAGAATAATATAATAACTAAAAGAAAGAGGATATTTATTAAATTTTAATATATGTTGTCTATTTGCAAATTTGCATATACTTGATGCAATACGGCGGTTATATGCCAAATAGAAAGCCGTAGAAATGCGATAATTATTATAGGCAAAATGTAGAGAGGTGGACACCGTGGGGATTCGTCGTGATATTTTCTTTCGACAGATTGGAGCCAAAATCGCATATTATC
>CAJOIN010000029.1 GCA_905234515.1 uncultured Selenomonas sp. | reverse complement strand
CAGCTATGAGGGGGCTAACCTCACCGCTATTGACTGCGATGCTGGCTCCTCTGAGGTGAACCAGCTGAACCGCATCAAGCTCATGCTGTCTGTGGCCAAGGAGCGGGGGCCGAAGCAGGAAAAGCGGGAGGAAAGCCGCTATTCTGCAGGCAGGCATTGAGAGTTTTAGAAAGATATAACTGGAGTTCTGTTCCAAGAAATTACTGAGGTGCAATATGGCAACGAGATTTTATGATTTAGAAGTAGCAGGCGTGAAGCGCCGGCTTTCCATCCTGAATGTTACTGACAAGCTGGCCATTGCCGGCTTCATCATGCTGGGTGATGTTGAGCTGGTGGATGCCTGTGCCAGGGACCTGGCCAAGAAGGTACCTGCCGATACGGAAATCATCCTGACTGCTGAGACCAAGGGGATTCCCTTGGCTGCTCAGTTGGCCAAGGAAATGGGCATGCCCTACTTCGTGGTGGCCCGCAAGTCCATCAAGGCTTATATGGAAAATCCTGTGTGGGTGGACGATGTGTCCATCACCACCAAGGGCAAGCAGATGCTCTGCCTTATGGATGCAGATATCGAGCGCATCAAGGGGAAGAAGGTGCTGCTTCTGGATGATGTCATCAGCACCGGCGGCTCCATGAAGGCCCTTACGAACCTGGTGGAGAAGGTGGGCGGCACCGTTATCGGCGAGGCCTGCGTTTTGGCTGAGGGTGATGCCTCCAAGCGTGACGACATCATCTTCCTGGAGGCGCTGCCTCTCTTTGATGCAGAGTGAGCATTATGGAAATAGATTTGCACGAACTGGCGGAGGCTTTTCTCCGCTCTGATGTCCGTCAGGGCTATATTGACCTGGCCCAGGGGAAGGTCATCCTCCTCAAGGACGATATGGACGAAGCAGAGGCGGAGGCCCATGTCTTCGAGATAGAGGAGGAATGGGAGCATTACCTGCCCCTGCCCAACATGGTGGATGAGCAGGAAAGGCCTGCTATGCAGGCTTTCGCCCGGGCCCAGCGTGAGGGCGTGAGGGAACGTCTGCTGGAAGCCCTTCAGGGCAGCGGCGGCGCCAACAGGTTCCGCCATCAGGTGAAGCGGCTGCTATTGCAGAAGGCCTGGGACAACCACTTCCGGCAGACCCTGCTGGAGGCGGCCAGAGATTTCTGCCAGGAAAATGAGCTGGCCTATAAGGAATAAAACTTTAAATAAGAGAAGCTGCAGGAAAGCATGTCATACGCATACTTTCCTGCAGCTTTTTATGGGTAAAACAAAAAGAGGACGCATTTGCGTCCTCCGTAAATTCAAGAAATGGTCGGGATGACAGGATTCGAACCTGCGGCCTCATCGTCCCGAACGATGCGCGCTACCAAACTGTGCCACATCCCGACAACGAACTATATTATACGGCATATGGCAGGGGAATGCAAGAACTTTTTTTACTTTATATCTGGCAGGGCAGCGGGTCACATCTGTATCTTAGAATGGGGGCTCTTTCAGTGTCTTTTCGTCCAGGAAGCGTATGAACATTTCAGGGGCGATGATTTCGTCATCCAGCTGGATGAGGGCCTGGTGCATGCGGATGGCTACCCAGCGCTTGTTATGGGCATTGTGTATTTCGTCAGCCAGTTGTTCTTCATAATGTGCTTTAATGGTTTCGGCGGTACTTTTGCTGGAGGAGATATTGAGGATTTCCGAGAAGACATTTTCCTCTCCTTCGCCGTACTCAAGCTTGAGCAGGACAAATACTTTCATATTTTTCTTCACGATGAATTTCCTCCCTTACAACACACGAACAATACATTGCCTGCTAATTTCTGCTAATTCGCTGCCAAGGTGGGGAAATCCTGCCTGAGAGAGGGAAGGCAAAAGAAAAACTCGAAGCAGCTGCATCGTGCAGTTGCTCCGAGTTTTGTCAATTCAGTGGCAGGGAGTCACTTTTGGTGATTCTTTTGCTTACTGAAATCAGAGCAAATCCCACCAATAATCGGCCCTCTTACGATAATGGCCAACTGGGAGCCGCCCTTCATCTTCTCCGATGGACATGTTCATCTTACGTCTGGTTCTTCTGTTGAGAGATTGTCTCAAGGATTTCGAATTGCAGGAGTATTTGACAAATCTATTCTTTCGTTTATCAAACCATACTCCTGCTCCGTAAGCATTTCTAGTGGCTAAGTAAGTTTTCTTAAGCTTTTGAATCTCTTTTTGATGCGACATCTTCTTATTATTGCAGTGCATCGCTATCACCTCCACTACTGGCCGGTGATAGTTTTTTGGAAAGTACCCATACTTCCATTTCCTCCTTAGTGGCAAACTTTACAGTGCATTTGTTAGCCGGGAAGGAATTTACCCATCCCAGTCATCGACTGTAATACACTTCACATCCCTATACTGGCGTAGTTGCTTGTCATTGGTTAAGAGCAAGGTGCATCCTGTAAGGGAGGCTATAGCTAGTTGCAGCGAATCCATTGTCTTAAAACTGTATTCTGCCCGGATTTGGGCTGCTTTTATGGCAACCTCTTTGGTAACTGAATATAAGTCAATTGAACAGTCATTGACGAATTCCCAAAAGGTCTCAACGGCCACACGATTATTGGTGCGATAGGGAACGACCAGGTACTCTGTGCAGGTAATAACTGATGATATGAAGTGATTTCCTTGTGAAGTGAGGGAAGAAAGGAGGCGGCTGGTCTTCTCCCCGTAGTTTGTGTCGGCATCAAGCAAATAGATTATTGGGGTTGTATCGAGAAACACTTTAGATCCGCTCATCTCTGGACTCCCTCAAATAGTTGTCAATTTCTTCTGTGGAGGCAAACATTTTTTTCCCACGGCCCATATATTTGGAAAAGTCTATGGGGGTTACGTCTGTTGCGGTGTTGTCAGGCATAATATCATTCCGCTTGAAGGCTTGTAAGATATCAACGATTAGGCATAGTTTTCCTTCGGGCATTGCATCAAGTAAATCGTATGCCTGTTGTCGTAAAGCTGTCATAATCTCGCACTCCTCCTACAATAGAATTATGGATTGGAAACGGATAGCTACCGTTCCTATCCACCTTGTTGTCTAAGCTGGTAAAATAGTGAGGTAATGGTTAGACGACTCACTCCTAGGACTTGCATGTCCGTCAGAAAGTCTGTCAGCCATCCTCTCATTTCCAGCTGTTCGATTTATGCAGGTTGGGCTATCTTTCCAGATGCGTCCGTGTCAACCCACAGGAGATTGAATCGGCAATGAGGAGTATGGTAAACCATTGCGATTCTATCTTAAGGAGCGATGTACATGTACGCAGTAGGAATTGATGTCTCAAAAGGCAGAAGCACGGTGGCCGTGTTAGAGCCTCTGGGAAAGACAGTAGCCAAACCTTTTGAGGTACGCCATACCAAAAGCGGTATGAACGACCTTGTAAATTATTTGAATACCTTAGACGGCGAATGCCGCGTTGTTTTGGAGCACACAGGACGCTACTACGAACCTATGGTGCGCTGGCTTTCCGGTGCCGGCCTGTTTGTTAGCGCCGTGAACCCCAAGCTAATCAAGGACTTCGACAACAACTCCTTGCGCCGCGTCAAAAACGATAAGGCAGATGCCAAGAAGATTGGTCGCTTCGCCCTTGACAAATGGTATAAGCTGCGTCAATATACAGCTATGGATAATATACGCATACAGCTTAAAATCATGAACCGTCAGATGAGCTTCTATCAGAAGCAACAGACGGCCTACAAAAACAACCTTATAGCCCTTATGGATGAAACCTATCCGGGAGCCAACAGGTTTTTCACCAGCCCAAAGAGATCTGACGGCAGCGAGAAATGGGTAGACTTCATTGAGAAGTTCTGGCATGTGGATTGTGTCTGCACCCTCAGCCTCACCTCCTTCACGGAAAAATATCAGAAATGGTGCAAAAAGCATGGTTACAATTTCCAGCCTGACAAACCTGTCGAAATCTATAACTCGTCACAGGAACTGATTCCTATTTTAGCCAAGGACGACACGACTAAGCTGTTTGTTCAACAGGCCGTAGCTCAGCTCAACGCCATCTCCAAAGCCGTAGAGGAACTCCGGCAACAGATGGATAGCCTAGCCTCCCAACTGCCGGAATACCCTGTTGTGATGTCCATGTTCGGCGTAGGAACGACCCTTGGTCCACAGCTCATTGCCGAGATTGGTGATGTGCATAAATTCACCAAGCGCAGCCAGCTGACTGCTTTTGCAGGCGTGGATCCTGGTGTTAATGAATCCGGTGATTATGCCCAAAAGAGCGTCCATACCAGCAAGCACGGTTCTCCATATTTAAGACGAACGCTATTTCTTATAATGGACGTACTGATTCAAAATCAACCAGAGGATGACCCGGTATACAGATTCATGGCGAAAAAACGTGATGAGGGCAAACCCTACTATGTTTACATGACAGCCGGAGCAAATAAGTTTCTGCGAATCTACTTTGGAAAAGTCAAGGAATACTTAAGCAACTTACCTTCGGAAGGATAGTAATTTCAGAAATTTCTTTACAGGTTGGCGCATCGCGGCAGCCTTTTTGTTATGTCCTAAAACCAACTCATAGAAATTTACCTCATTCCGAAATTTATGCTTGACTTTTTATTTGCAGGCTTTCTGAAACTGAACTTTGGTTTTATGCAAGGTGTTTTCAAGCTATCTGCTCTGCGTATATGCTTATTATACCATCTTTTTGAGTAAAGTGAGAAAATTCTTATGAAACTAATGGGGATATAGAAATGCCAGCCACGGCTTCATAGCTGTAGCTGGCATTATTCTTACTTCCTGTGATTCTTCAGGAAGTTTTCGATGCGGTTCAGGGCCTCGGAAATCTTGTCGATGGAAGTGGCGTAGGAGCAGCGCACGTGTCCTTCGCCACAGGCGCCAAAGGCGCTGCCGGGGACCAGGGCCACATGCTCCGCCTGCAGAAGCTTCTCGGCAAACTCGTCGGAGGTGTAGCCAGTGCTTCTGATGCTGGGGAAGATGTAGAAGGCTCCCTTGGGCTCGAAGCACTCCAGTCCCATCTTGATGAAACCGTCATAGATGAGACGGCGGCGGCGGTCGTACTCAGCCACCATTTTCTTCATGTACTTCTCACCATGGCGCAGGGCTTCGATGGCCGCTACCTGGGCGGTAATGGGGGCGCAGAGCATGGTGTATTGATGGATCTTGGTCATGGCGGCGATAATGGCTTTGTTGCCCATGGCATAGCCAATGCGCCAGCCCGTCATGGCATAGGCCTTGGAAAAGCCGTTCAGGAGGATGGTGCGCTCCTGCATGCCCGGCAGGGAGGAGAAGCAGACATGCTCCTCGTCGCCGTAGGTCAGGTCACCATAGATTTCGTCGGAAATGACGATAAGATCATGCTTTTCCGCAAAGTCAGCTACGGCCAGCAGGTCCTTCTTGGTCATGATGGCGCCGGTAGGGTTGTTGGGGTAGCCGATGAGCAGGACCTTGGTCTTTTCCGTCACATGCTCCTCCAGCTCGGCTGGGGTAATGCGGAAGTCGTTTTCCTGCTTGGCAGGGACGGAAACGGGTACGCCGCCTGCCAGAATGGTGCAGGCCTGATAGGATACATAGCAGGGCTCAGGGATCAGCACCTCGTCCCCAGGGGAGAGGATAGCCCGCATGGCTATGTCCAGGGCCTCGCTGACACCCACAGTCACGAGAATGTCGGTGTCCCAATCATAATCCGTGTCGTAGCAGGTCTTGTAATGATTGGCTATCTCCTGGCGCAGCTCGGGCATGCCCCGGTTGGCGGTGTAGGAGGTATAGCCCTGCTCCAGGCCGTAGACGCAGGACTCGCGGATGGACCACGGAGTTACAAAATCTGGTTCGCCGACACCCAAGGAAATAACATCCTCCATCTGGGCAGCAATGTCGAAGAACTTGCGGATGCCAGATGGGGCAATGGCGTTCACTCCTGGGGAGAGGCGCTGCTGCCAGTCAGTGCGTTTCTCAATCATGGGCTCACCACCAGTCTGCGGTCACGCTCCTCATTGTTGATGATAATGCCGTCCTTTTTGTAGGGCTTCAGCATAAAATGGCTTTGGGTAGCGGTGACGCCTTCGATGGTGGCCAGGCGGGTGGCTACGAAGTTGGCCACGTCCTTCAGGGATTTGCCCTCGATGATGACCAGCAGGTCGAAGCTGCCGCTCATAAGGTAGACAGTGCGCACCTCGTCAAAGCGGTAAATGCGCTCGGCGATGGCATCGAAGCCCACTTCCCGCTGGGGAGTGAGGTTTACCTCGATGACGGCGGTTACGGTATCGTCGCCAAACTTCTCCCAGTTGATAAGGGTATTATAGGAAAGGATAATCTTGTTCTTTTCCAGGTCCTTGATGTCTTTTTCTACCTGGTATTCACTTCTCTGGAGCATGGAGGCAAGCTCGTTTACAGGGCGGCGCGCGTCATGCTCTAGGAGCTCCAATAATTCTCGCATAATGGCTTCTCCTTATTATGATTGTAATGTTGATAATTCCTAGGCTTTATCTTAGCATAATTGGCGTGTTTTTGACAAGCAAAGGGCCAGGAAGATTGGGACATATGTCCTTTTGAGAAAATATTATGAGGGCTTCTTGATAAATCCATGGCTTTCGGCTAAAATATGAAGTATGAAAGGAGTTCTTCCTTTCCAAGCAGGGAAATCGACTAAATTAGAGTATTTTGGAGGCAGTCAGGTATGTTTATCGGCAGAATAGACACTTTTGATAAGGGGCCTGCAGCCTATCCTGAGCCCATAGTGAAGGCTTTGGAGTATTTGCGCACCCATGATTTCACAAAGATGGAGGATGGGAAATATCCCATTTCCGGGGATGAATGCTTTGTGAACCTGCAGCGGTATGAGACCCGTTTGCACGAGGAGTGCCGCCCGGAATCTCATAAGAAGTATGTAGATATTCAGTACTTGGTGGAAGGGGAAGAGTATATAGGCTGGTGTCCTTTAAGTCCGGATCTTGGAGTTGTGGAGCCTTATGACGAGGAGAGGGACATCACTTTCTACAGTTGCTTGGTGCCGGAAAGCGAGATTTTGCTACAGCCGGGCAGTTTTGCTGTGCTCTTTCCGGATGATGTCCACTCTCCCCAGGGAGCAGTGGATGGCACGCCCATGGGGGTTACCAAGGTTGTGGTGAAAATTTCAGTGGATCTTTTGTGATGGATAATAGGCATGGCAGGCATGGGTCTGTCATGCCTATTTCTATATAAGTATATCGCCGTGTTGTTATTTCATGTATGATGGTTTGGAGGAAACAGGCACTCATGACGGTAAGAAGACTTTTCGTGGAAAAAAGGCAGGGGTATTTTGATATTCCTGCCCAGCAGCTCTGCAGTGATTTGAAGGAAACCTTTAATCTCAGGGATGAGCTCAAGGCAGTGCGCATTATCCAGAGATATGATATTGAAGGTCTTGATGATGAGGAATATGCCCGGGTCCGTTCAGTGGTATTTGCTGAGCCTCCTGTGGATGTAATCTATGAGGAAAAGCTGCCCAATTTCCCTAATTCACGTATGTTTGCCGTTGAATATCTGCCCGGCCAGTATGACCAGGCAGCTGATTCTGCTGCCCAGTGCGTGCAGCTGGTCACCCAAAAGGAGAGACCGGAGATACGCACTGCCCGCTGCATTGTGCTGGCTGGCGATATCAGCCGTGAGGTCTTTGCGAAAATCAAGGCTTACTGCATCAATGAGGTGGAGTGTCGTGAAGCTTCTTTGGAAAAGCCTGAGTCTCTGGTGGAGAAATATGAGGAACCGGCAGATGTGGAAGTGCTGACGGATTTCAACGGCCTTGACCAGCAGGGCCTGGCAGCCTTCCATAAGGACAGGGGCTTTGCCATGAGCCTGGAGGATTTGGCCTTCTGCCAGCAGTATTTTCGCGATACGGAGAACCGCGCTCCTTCCATTACGGAGCTGCGGGTGATAGATACTTACTGGTCTGACCACTGCCGCCATACCACCTTTACCACTGCCATCGATGAAGTGAAGATTGATGAAGGTTATTTCAGCCCTGCCCTGGAGAAGGCTTATGGCCTCTATCAGCAGGACAGGACCGATATCTACAGAGATGAAGAGCGTCCTGTGACCCTGATGGATTTGGCGGTCATCGGCATGAAGGCCCTGCGCAGGGCAGGCAAGCTGGACGACCTGGACCAGTCCGAGGAAATCAATGCCTGCAGCATTGTGGTGAAGGCTGATGTGGGAGGCAAGGATGAGGACTGGCTGGTCATGTTCAAGAACGAGACCCACAACCATCCTACAGAGATAGAGCCCTTTGGTGGTGCGGCCACCTGCCTGGGCGGCGCCATCCGCGACCCCTTGTCCGGCCGTTCCTATGTCTACCAGGCCATGCGTGTCACCGGTGCCTCTGACCCGCGGATTCCCTTTGCGGAAACTATGCCCGGCAAGCTGCCTCAGAAGAAGATTACTTTGGGGGCGGCAGCAGGCTACAGTTCCTACGGAAACCAGGTTGGCCTCGCCACCGGCCAGGTGAGGGAGGTCTATCATCCCGGCTATACGGCCAAGCGTATGGAAATCGGTGCCGTTATCGCGGCAGCTCCCAAGGTCAATGTGGTACGTGAGCGTCCGGCAGCGGGGGACGTGATTGTGCTGGTGGGCGGCCGCACAGGACGTGACGGCTGCGGCGGTGCCACCGGTTCTTCCAAGGAGCATACGGCTGCTTCCCTTACCACCTGCGGTGCTGAGGTACAGAAGGGCAACCCTCCCACGGAGCGCAAGATTCAGCGTCTTTTCCGCAATCCTGAGGTGAGCCGCCTTATCAAGCGTTGCAACGATTTCGGCGCCGGCGGTGTGGCTGTGGCCATCGGTGAGCTGGCTGACGGTCTGGTCATCGACCTTGATGCCGTAAAGAAGAAGTATGCCGGCCTTGACGGCACGGAGCTGGCGATTTCAGAGTCCCAGGAGCGCATGGCTGTGGTGCTGGCTCCCGAGCATGTGGAGGCCTTCCAGAAGTATGCCGATGAGGAGAACCTGGAAGCCGTGAAGGTAGCCACGGTTACCTTCCAGCCACGTTTGGTCATGACTTGGCGCGGTAAGGAAATCGTGCAGATGGACAGGGAGTTTTTGGACACCAACGGCGTGCGTCAGCATGTGGCGGCCCGGGTGCTGCAGCCTGATGCAGAGCACCGCTATCTGCGTCAGGAGCCGGAGGCCGTAAAGGAAGCACAGGGTGACCTGGCCAGGGCCTGGCTCTTGAACCTGAGCGATATCAATGTTTGCAGCCAGAAGGGCCTGGCTGAGCGCTTTGACTCCACCATTGGCGGCAATACTGTGCTGATGCCCTTTGGCGGCAAGAAGCAGCTCACGCCGGCAGAAGGCATGGTGGCCAAACTGCCTGTGCTGGGAGCTGAGACCAATACGGCTACGGCCATGACCTTTGGCCTGAATCCTGACCTTATGAGCTGGAGCCCCTTCCATGGCGCTGTGTATGCAGTGGTGGAAGCGGCGGCCAAGATTGTGGCCCTGGGCGGCAGGGCAGACCGCATCCGCCTGACCTTCCAGGAGTATTTCGAGAGCCTCGGTAAGGACCCTGCCAAGTGGGGCAAGCCCTTTGCAGCTCTCCTGGGTGCCCTGACGGCACAGCATGAGCTGGCCATTGCTGCCATTGGCGGCAAGGACTCCATGTCCGGCACCTTCACGGCCAAGAATGGGGAAGAAATCTGCGTTCCTCCCACCCTGGCTGCCTTTGCGGTGGATGTGCTGCCTGCAGACCAGGCTGTTTCTCCTGAGTTTAAGTATGTGGGCAACAGGGTTTACATGGTGCCCTGTCCTCTGAATGAGCAGGATTTGCCTGACTTCGACCAGCTTAAGATGAACTTTGCCAGAATCAGCCGCCTTATGGAGGACCACAAGGTCTTTGCTGCCCAGAGTGTGGGCGTAGGCGGTGTGGCCGCTGCAGTTACCAAGATGTGCCTGGGCAACGAGATTGGCTTTACCTTCAATACTGAAAATGGCGGCCTGAAGAGGGAAGACCTCTTTAAGCCCTTGTACGGCTCCATTATTTTGGAAGTGCCGGAAATGGTGGATGTGGACGAACTTCTGGCTGACACGGGCTTCTATGAGCTGGGCAGCACCACCAGCGGTCCCAGCGTGGTCTTTGAGGAGTCTGTGGTCACCCTGGCAGAGGCCGAGGAAGCCTACAGGGAGCCTTTGGAGAACATCTTCCCCACTGAGGCCAGGGCCAAGTCCCTGTTCAAGGAAAAGGCTGTGTATGTTCCCTACAAGAAGGGAACTCCCCTTACTGGCGGCGATACTATTGTGGCAAAGCCAAAGATTTTCATTCCTGTCTTCCCTGGCACCAACTGTGAGTTCGATACGGCCAGGGCATGGGAGCGGGCCGGCGCTGATCCTCATACCCTGGTGGTAAGGAACCTCACTCCTCAGGCTACCACTGAGACGGTGGAAGCCATTGTCAAGGGCATAAGCGAGGCCCAGATTGTCATGCTGCCCGGCGGCTTCAGCGGCGGTGACGAGCCGGACGGCTCCGGCAAGTTTATTGCCGCCATGTTCAGGAATCCCCGCATTGAGGAAGCCATCATGAAGCTTCTGAGGCAGCGGGACGGCCTGATGCTGGGTATCTGCAACGGCTTCCAGGCCCTTATCAAGCTGGGCCTGGTGCCTTATGGCGAAATCAGGGATTTGGCGGATAACTCCCCGACGCTTACCCACAACAGCATCGGACGCCATGTGTCCTGCATGGTCAATACCAGGGTGTCCTCCAACCTTTCTCCCTGGTTCAGCAACGTGCAGGTGGGTGACGTGCATACCATTGCCGTTTCTCACGGTGAGGGCCGCTTTGTGGCTGACAAAGAGGTCATTGCCAAGCTGCGCATCCGGGGCCAGATTGCCACCCAGTATGTTGATGAGACGGGCAATCCAACTTTGGAAATGCCCTTCAACCCCAATGGCTCCGTTGACGCTATCGAAGGCATCACCAGCCCCGACGGCAGGGTGTTGGGCAAGATGGGCCACTCCGAGCGCATAGGCGAGAGTGTAGCCATGAATGTACCTGGCGCCAAGGACCAGCAGCTTTTCGAGGCTGGGGTCAGATATTACAAATAAATGAACGATTGTTAGCAAAATCCCCCAGGCAGGCAAAATATTGCTTGCTTGGGGGATTTTTTAGCGGGTTATTGTTTTTTCAAAGCATTATATATCCCGTAGATGTTTTGGCGAAAGAAAGGTTTTCCTTTAGAGGTCAAGTAGTTCTTTTCGTAGGACAAAATACGTGAAACCTTGCGGTTCAACTCGGCAATCAGCTTTTTGTTCTTTATGACAAGGGCACGTCCGTGAGAAACATAAGCCCGGTCTATATATTCATTTGTGATGGGCAGTACGTCACTTACAAAGAAAATGGATTTTTTGTCCGTATTACCAATGTGATAGAAGCAGGAACGAAGCTGACTGGTTGGACTGCTTATGAAGCCTTCCAGTCTTTTTACTTGTTCTGGTGTGCGATGGGACAAATCGCCCATTGGGATGGCCCAAAGAATGGAGCTATCCATGATAGATGGAACTAAAGCCACAACGGGACGTTCTTTGCTGTCCTGGCAAATACCTCCTACTTCTTTAATAAGTTTATATAAATCAGGTTTGAGAAAATATACACCATTATCGACAACGTCCATTTTGTCATCTCCTAATATGCAAAGTAAAAGGGAGGAAGCCATTTGGTTCCTCCCTTGAGCCAATGTATCTTGGGGCACATTGGGAAGCCCGATTGCATCAAAGCCGATGTGCTGGGGGTACACCGGGAAACCCGTTTGTAACAGTCCATGTAGCTTGGGGAACATGGAGAATCCCTTTTGTGAGTTTAGTCTAGCATGGGGGGAAAGAAAAAGTCAAGTAGTTTTTGAGATATTTGCAGAATAAAAAAGATGCCCTGTTCAATCATGGGTCTCTCTGTTATCCTAAGTAGTTATTTCAGCTTCAAGGTAAGAGTATCTTTGTTGCAAGTCAACTCTAACCCATCAGCGTTAAGCCGTTCAATGTAGTCATGAATTGCCAATGCGATATATGCTATCGCAAAAGCCACGGCATACTGAAAAGCTGGAGAACTAAAAAGGTTTTCCATCGGGCAGCGCGCCTTCATAAAGCCCAGCAATTATGAGAAGAGCAAGACAAGAAAATGGAAAAAGGATATCGGGCGCAGG
>CAJOIN010000028.1 GCA_905234515.1 uncultured Selenomonas sp. | reverse complement strand
AAGAATAGCAAATGACTTAGGAGGAGTTTTGCTGTGGATGTAAGTATCATGGAACTCATCAAGGTAGTCATTCTCGGTGTGGTGGAAGGCCTTACTGAGTGGCTGCCGGTGTCCAGCACGGGACACATGATTCTGGTGGATGAGTTTATTAAGCTGGATGTAGATAAGAAGTTTATGGATATGTTCCTGGTGGTTATCCAGCTGGGGGCTATTTTAGCCGTTGTGGTGTTGAATCTGGAAAGGCTGAATCCCTTTTCTTCATGGAAGACCAAACAGGAAAAGCGGGAAACCATTGATTTGTGGATGAAGGTGGTAGTTGCCTGCATTCCTGCGGGGGTCATTGGCTTGGCCTTCAATGACTATATGGAAGAGCATTTCATGAATGCTCCTGTGGTGGCCTTCACCCTTATCTTCTATGGTATCCTGTTCATAGTTATTGAGAACTACAACAAGCGCCGCAAGCCCAGGGTGAATCGCCTGGAGCGCCTTGATTACAAGACGGCGCTGATCATCGGTATGTTCCAGGTGCTTTCCCTGGTGCCGGGCACCAGCCGCAGTGGTTCCACCATCATCGGCGGTATCCTCTTTGGTACCAGCCGCTATGTGGCCACGGAGTTCACTTTCTTCCTGGCTATCCCTGTCATGTTCGGGGCCAGCTTCCTGAAGCTGGTAAAGTTTGGCTTCCACTACACAGGGGCAGAGATGCTGATCCTGGTGCTTGGCATGGCCACGGCCTTCGTGGTGTCCATTGCCTCCATCAAGTTCCTGCTCCAGTATATCAAGACCAATGACTTCAAGGCCTTTGGCTGGTACCGTATTGCGTTGGGTATCGTAGTGCTGGCTTACCTGTTCTTGGTGGGGGATCCTACCGCAGACAATATTTGATGTGTTTTTGACAGTTGGGGGTATATCCTTCAACTGTCAGTTTATTTAGGAGGAAACATGAAAGTTATCGTAGGCCTTGGCAATCCCGGCCGGGAGTATGCACAGACCAAGCATAATGTGGGCTTCATGCTGGTGGACGCTCTGGCAGAGAAGCTGGGCATTACCGATTGGCAGTCAAAGTTCGATGCCCTCATTGCCGAGGGGCGCATGGGCACGGAGAAAATCATGCTGGTGAAGCCCCAGACCTATATGAACGAAAGCGGCAGGGCTGTGGGGCCGCTGATGAACTGGTACAAGCTGCCCGTGGAAGACCTCATTGTGGCCCACGACGATATGGATATCCACGCCGGTACTATCCGCATTCGCAAGAAGGGCAGCGCCGGGGGACATAACGGCATCAAGTCTATTCTCGCCCATGTAGGTGAGGAGAATTTCAGCCGGGTGAGGATTGGCATCGGCAGGCCCCTGCCCGGTTGGACGGTGGTCAATCATGTGCTGGCGCCCTTCCAGGAGGAAGACGTGCCGAAGATTAAGGAAGCCATTCAGTACTTGCTGCCTGCGGTGGAGTGCATGGTCACCGAGGATACGGACAAGGCCATGAACCTCTATAACCCGAAGAAAGCAAAGAAGCAGAAGAAGCAGGCTGAGCCTGAAAAACAGGAAGCCAAGGAAGTCCAGGAGCCTCAGGAAGGAGGAGCAGCATGAACGATATCATCACGGCGGTGTACGCTGACGAGGAAGGCAATATCCTGGATGCCTCGGGATTGAGGGGCATGGGACGCACCGGCAGCACCAATGTGGAGCTTTCCCCTGAGGATTTGATACCCTTGCCGGAAAGTGCAGACCTGATGCTGCTGCCGGACCATCAGGCGGTGGGCATGACGGCTGATGGCGAGGTGTTGCCCATCGCCGGCCAGGCGGTGGCCGCTATCCTGCCTGCAGGCTATACCCGCCTGTTCCTGCCAGCCTATGTGCGTGAGGAAGAAGCTGAGAGGCTGCCCCTTTACGGCTATACGGCGGTGGTGGTGTACAAGGATGAGCTTTATTGTGCCGCCCTCTACACCGATGAGAACGACAAGTGGGACCCGGTGCATTACAACACCAAGGATTTGAAGAATCTGGTGAAGCGCACCAAGAAGGATCTGCCAGGGAACCGCATTGTGGAGCAGGTGGCAGGGTGCTCCCTGAACTGGCACTGCTGCACCGCCCAAAATCTCTTCTACCGGCGCTGGGAGTGTGGTATTCCCACTTCGCCTGTGTGCAACGCCAATTGTTTCGGCTGCATTTCCCTGCAGCCTGCCGAGTGTTGTCCCTCGCCACAGAGCCGGATAACCTTCCGCCCCACCCCAGAGGAAATTGCTGAGGTGGGAATCTATCACCTGTCTGTGGCCCCGGACGGCATCATCAGTTTTGGTCAGGGCTGCGAGGGTGAACCAAGCCTGGCGGCTGACAATATTGCTGCAGGAATTAAGCTCATTCGTGAGAAGACTGACAAGGGACAGATCAACATGAATTCCAATGTGGGCTGGACTGAGGGTGTGAAAAAGATTGTGGATGCCGGGCTGGACAGCCTTAGAGTGTCCATTATCAGTGCACGCTCTGAGGGATATGATGCCTATTATAGGGCTTCGTATCATCTGGAGAATGTGAAGGAGTCCATACGCTATGCCCTGGACAAAGGTGTGTATGTATCCCTGAACTTGCTCTATTTCCCTGGCTTCAATGACCGTGAAGAGGAATTGGCAGCCTGGCAGGAATTTTTCCGTGAGCTGCCAGTGCAGATGATACAGGTAAGAAATCTTAACATTGACCCTGATGCATTCCTGGATATCATGCCGGAAGCTCAGGGAAAGGCAGTGGGAACAAAGAAATTCCTGGAGACATTGAAGTCTGAATTTCCCCAGCTGGAAATCGGCAGTTTCAGCCACTATATAGAGGGCTGATGAGTCTTTTAGCTTATGCCTTCTTTTGAGGAGGATAAGTAATATTTCTCATTTCGCTATCAGCAGGCAGGATTTCACCTTGCCTTTGTATAATAAATAATACTGAGCGAATTATTTCTTCTATTTGATGGAGGGATGTATATGTTTCGTGCAGTACCATTTAATATCAAAGGCAATGTGGAGAAGGGGCATGAGGCGGTGGAACGCCTGCTGGAGTTTTTGGCTGATCAGTCTGGGAATCCTTTGGGACGGGTGAGCGGTGCTCTTTCTTCTTTCCGGGTAGATGTCATCGACACGGAAGCTGCTTATGAGATATTTGCTGAGCTGGCTGGCTTCCGCAAGGAGCAGATAACTGTTTCCTATGATGACGAAGGATATCTGCGCATTAAGGCAGAGCGGGCTGATTTGGAACGGGATGATGTGAAGTTCCTTTGCCGGGAGAGGCGCACCGGGGAGTTTGAGCGGGTATTCAAGATTGACGGAATCGATAAGGGCGGAGTGAACGTGGCTTTCGATAACGGCATTCTACACGTTGTGTTGCCCAAGACTTCAGATGAAGCTAACCGGACGGTTTTTGATATAGAATGATGATATGATATTTTTGGTCTCAGATGTAAAAACATCTGAGACTATTTTTTTTTCAGAAAGAAGGATTTATGAGGTGAGGAGGGGAATTAACACTAAGCAGGAAAAATTTGACAATGGGAGGTAAGACCGCTATGATGGATGATAAGGACTGGGCTGGCTTTAAGCAGAAGCTCAAGGCAAAGACGGAAATTGACCTCGATCTTTATAAAGAGCCTCAGATGAAGAGGCGTATAGGAAATCTGGTGACACGGGCAGGGATGGATTCCTTCTGTGGTTACTTTGATGATGCAGCCAAGGACAAGGATTCATTTGCGGCCTTTATTGAATATTTGACTATCAACGTGTCAGAATTCTTCCGTACGCCTGAGAAGTTTGGCAAACTGGAAACTGATGTCATCCCAGATTTGCTGAAGCGTTCTCCTAAGCTGAATATTTGGAGTGCCGGGTGCTCTATCGGTGCAGAGCCCTATTCTTTGGCTATCATTATGAAGGAGATGACTCCTAATACCCGTCATCGCATTCTGGCCAGTGATTTGGATATTGAAATCCTTGCTAAGGCCAAACGTGGTGAGTACAACGAGGGCGAAATCAAGAGTATGTCCAAGGATCGCTTGGCAAAATACTTCAACAAGATTGACGGGGATAAGTATGCCGTGAAGAGCGAGATAAAATCTTGCATTGAGTTCAAGCGCCATAATCTCCTGAAGGACAAGTTCGAGAGTGGCTTTGACCTCATCCTTTGCCGCAATGTGGTCATTTACTTTACCGAGGAAGCAAAGGATCAGCTCTATGCCAACTTCTTCCAGGCCTTGAAGCCGGGAGGCATCCTCTTTGTGGGAGCTACGGAAGCCATCCTGAATTTCCGCAAACTTGGCTATACCAGCTTCCAGCCGTTCTTCTATCAGAGACCTTTGACCTGAGGCCGGGTTCTGGGGAAGAACCAGACTATATTTCAAAGCAGGTGTTATGTGCATGTATGCCAATCAACATATTGAACAAATGGATAGGGAGGCCATGCGTGCAAAACAGCTGGAGCTTTTGCAGAAGCAGCTGCGCTGGGCGGAGGAGAAAAGCTTTTTTTATCAGCAGTCCTTTGCCAAGGCGAACGTGAAAGCTAGTGATGTGAAGTCTCTGGAGGATTTGCGCAAGTTTCCCTTCCTGCATAGTGCTGACCTGCATCAGGTGGATTCTTTGGATATACTCACCTTGCCCATTTCTGGTATTCTGCGCTTTAATCACATGCAGCAGCCGGCAGGGGAGCTTTCCAAACTTTATACCAATGGAGATATAGCCCATAATGTGGAAATGATGTCGCGTTGTCTGGTGGCTTCTGGCATTAACAGTACGTCGATTGTGGCTTTGCAGGGAGATCTTTCTGATAGCCGCCTTCTGGATGTACAGTATGCTTTAGAGGTAATAGGCGCTACTGTGGTTCCCATGGGCGTGGATTACAGGCAGTGGCTGCGTCTGATGGAACTGGTCAGTATGGACACCATAGTGTCCACACCCCAGCTTATCATGCAGCTGGTGATACAGCTGCAGGCCACGGGGAAGAATATTATAGATTATCCTTTGTCCCAGGTCATCTGCATGAATCCTACGGGCATACAGAACCCTATGCAGCGTCATATACAGGATCGTACCAGGGCCAAGGTATATAATTTCTATTCTGCCCCGGAGCTTGGGATGGCAGGTATGCTCTTCCAGTGTGAGGCTCATAGCGGCCAGCATATTCAAGAGGATTTCTTCTATCCTGAGATTATTGCCTTTAACAGTGACATGCCAGTTACGGATCCCCATCAGATGGGAGAATTGGTGGTGACTACTCTGCAGGCAGAGGCCATGCCTTTGATACGTTATCGTACGGGGCAGGCTGTCAGCATGGTGGAGGAGACTTGTGCCTGTGGGCGTACCCTGAGAAGGGTGACTACTCCTTTTAGTTTTTGTTGATATTATATAGTGATATTGTAGAGGGACATGGTTTCCGAGTGAGACCTGTCCCCCTCTTTTATTGGCTGAGTGAAGGGAAGACGTGAGATGGCAGCAGAACTGGATTTTGTGGTGGGGCGGGCAGGTACTGGCAAGACCAGCCTTATTCTGGAGGAGATCAGTTCCCGGCTGAGGGAACAGCCCTTAGGACCCTCATTGGTGCTGCTTTTGCCTGAGCACATGACATATAAGCTGGAACGGCAGCTGGCGGAAGGCTTGGCAGAAAATGGCCATGGGTTTATGCGGGCTTCGGTGTTTGGCTTCAGGCGCTTTGCCAGGCAGGTACTGCTGGAAACTGGCGGTGCGGGACTGCCGCGCATCAGTGATGTGGGACGTCAGCTTATGCTTAGAAAACTTTTGCTGCGTCATCTTCAGGCAGGAGATTTGACAGTATTTGCCCGGTCGGCCCGTCAGCGGGGCTTTACGGAAAGCTTGGCTGACATCATCAAGGAAGTCAGAACCTATCGCTTGCCCACTGAGCTTTTACGGGAAACAGCATCGGGGCTGGGCAAGGGCCGGCTTTCTGGCAAGCTGAGGGAGATTGCCCAGTTGGTTGATGATTTCCAGCAGGAGATGAAGGGCAAGGCTAATGACAGTGAAGACTTAATGGCCCTTTTGGCAGAAAAAATTCCTCTTTCCCAACAGCTGCAGGGGGCAGAAATATGGCTGGACGGCTTTGTGTTTTTTAACCCACAGGAAATGGAAGTGATTTCATCCCTGTTTTCTGTGGCCAAGGCAATTCATATTGTCCTGCCCATGGCAGGCAGTGAGGGGTCCAATGGCACTGTATGTTTGGAACTGCCTGAAAATGAAAGGGAGACAGGGCTTTTCAGCCGTTCCTGCCAGACTTACAAAGCCTTGCTGAAGGCATGGCGTCAGGCAGGAGGCAAGGGAAAGCCTGCTGTCAGGCTGATGCAGGAGAACAGGCGGGCCAGAAAGCCTGCTTTGGCTTGGGTGGAAAAGAACCTTTTCATATCAGGAGGGGCGCCCTGCTCCGAGGGGCAGGGGCTGAAACTGGTGGAGGCGGCCAACCGACGCCTGGAGGTGGAATCCATCGCCTCAGATATACTGCGACTGGCACGCAGCGGTTGGCGCTATAAGGATATGGGGGTGCTGGTACGGGACGGTGATTCCTATGATGGGCTGCTTCAGCTGGTTTTCCAGGAATATGGCATCCCTTATTTCTATGATGGCAAGCGTCCCAGTATACATCATCCCCTGGCAGAACTTCTGCGCTCAGCTCTGGAAACTGTCAGGCAAGGGTGGCGTTATGAGTCCATTTTCCGTTGCTTGAGGACAGGTTTCTTTCCTTGTGTGCGTGATGATGTGGATAAGCTGGAAAATTATGTGTTGGAGTTTGGCATAAGGGGCAGGGGAAGATGGCTCCAGGAGCAGCCCTGGCATTGGCACCGCCGTTTCAATCTTGAGGGAGAAGATACCCTGGATGAGAAGCAGCAGACCAGATTGCTGGAGATTGACGGCTTTCGGCGTCAGGCTGCCAAGCCACTACTGCATCTGGGACAGGCTTTGTCAGAGGCGGAAAATGTGTCTGGACAGACCCAAGCCCTATACGAGTTCCTGGTGGAACTGGAGGTACCCCAGCGGTTGGGAATATGGGAGGAGCTGGCCCTTAAGGAAGGTCGTTTGGCAGATGCGGCTGAACACCGCCAGATTTGGGAAAGCTGTATGGAACTTCTGGACCAGCTGGTGGAAATCAGCGGTGAGGAGGAGATGAACCTTAGGGACTATGAGGCCGTGCTGGGAGCAGGCCTGGATGCCTTGAAGATTTCTTTGATACCACCAGGGCTGGATTATGTCACCATTGCACCCTTTGACCAAAACAGCCTGGATAACACACCGGCCCTCTATGTGTTGGGGGCAAATGCTGGCAATATGCCCAGACGGGCAAGGGAGAAGGGGCTGCTGACAGATGCAGACAGGTTGCATATTGCCGAAGCCTTTGCAAATATAAGCAAAGCTGGGGGCGGTCATTTTGAGATTTCCAGGGGAGGACAGGAGCGCAGCTTTGGTGAGCGTTTCTTGCTTTACCGTGGCTTCAATGAGGCCCGTGATTATCTTTGGGTGTCCTATGCCTTGGCGGACAGTGAGGGGGCAGGCATGCAGCCGGCGTCGCTTTTCCAGAAGCTGCGGGAGATTTTCCCGACAGCAGAGTTCCTTTCTATACCTCTTGAAACAGTGGAGCGGGATGATGACCTGCTGTTGTCAGCTCCCCGTCCCGCCCTTTCAGGTTTGGCAGGTGCCCTGCGGGGGCAAAAGGAAAAAGGAGCTATGAAGCCATTCTGGCAGGATGTCTACAATTGGGCCAGGGAGCAGCCGGAGCTGGGAGAGGTGGTAAAACTTTCCCTTTCCGGGCTTTTTGCCAAGGGGCAGGTGGATTTTCTGCCACCGGAACTGGCCCAAAAGCTTTTCTTGTCAGGCAAAAGGCTCAGGGGCAGCGTAACCCAGTTTGAGCTTTTCAGGAAATGCCCCTTTGCGCATTTTGCCAGCTATGGTCTGCAGCTGAAGGAGCGGGGCGAGTATAAGTTTCGTTCCCTGGATTTGGGAGAACTATTGCATGCTGTTCTCAGCAGATATGGTCAGATGGTCAGCAGCGATTATGGCAACGAATGGCCGGCGGTGCCAGAGGAAAAACGCGGTCAGATTTGCCATGAGCTGATTGAGGAATTGTCTCCCAAACTTCAGGGCGAGGTGCTGTTGAGCCGTGACAATTACCGACACCTGCAGAAACGCTTGCAGGCTACAGCCGA
The DNA here is from genome assembly GCA_905234515.1 of uncultured Selenomonas sp. Lineage (GTDB taxonomy): Bacteria > Bacillota > Negativicutes > Selenomonadales > Selenomonadaceae > Selenomonas_B. The sequence goes on along the minus strand of CAJOIN010000028.1, from coordinate 4,169 downwards.
GCGGGCGGTGGCACAGCTCACTGCCTGGGCGGCGCTGTCAAAATTCCGTCCTGCCTTTTTTGAGGAGCATTTTGGCGGAGCGGAGGACAAGGTGAAGCTGCGTCCCTTGCCCTTGGAGAATGGCTTCTCCCTGTCCTTTAAGGGGCAGATTGACCGGGTGGATGTGCAGACAGATGCGCAGTATTATTTGGTCATTGACTATAAGACAGGTCAGGCAGCCATCAATATCTTTGAAGTTTATTATGGACTGCGCCTGCAGCTTTTGGCCTATCTTTTGGTGGCGAAGGAACTTTTGAGCCAGCAGGGGGAGGCGCGTCTGCCTGCGGGAATGCTTTACTCATTTTTGCAGAATCCCCTTATCAGGGGCGGCGATAAAGGCAGGCTTTCCCAGGAAGAACTGCAGAAGCAGGTGGAGAAAAAGCTTCGCATGCCGGGCTGGGTAGTGGCAGACCCGGAGCTGATTGCCGCTATTGAGGCAGGAGCCCAGGGAGAATATATCTGTGCCAAGTTAAAGGAGGGCAAAGATGGGGAGGTTTCCTTTGTGCCGCCTGACAGTGTGAAAAAGCCCGAGGAGTTCGAGCTGTTGCTGGCTTATGTCAGCCATATCCTTCAGGAAACTGGCAACCGTATTTTGTCGGGGGAGATAGCCGTGAGTCCCTATCGGGTGAAGGAGAAGCAGGGTGAAAATGCCTGTACTTACTGCCGTTTTGCTGATGTATGCGGATTTGACCTTGAGCTGCCAGGTTTCAGCTTTAGGGATTTGGTTATTGATGATGCGGCAGAATTGGAACGCAGGATGGCAGAGGCAGCAGGACGGGAGGACTTGAAGGATGCAATACACTGATGACCAAAGAAAGGCCATTGAGGAGCGTGGACGCAATATACTGGTGGCTGCTGCAGCTGGCTCCGGCAAGACCCGTGTGCTGGTGGACCGCATTATCATGCGCCTGCTAAAGCGGGAATGCAGTGTGGATCAGCTGCTGGTAGTCACCTTTACCAATGCGGCAGCTGCGGAAATGCGTGAGCGTATTGAGAAAGCCCTGCAGAAAAGACTGCTGGAAGCTGAAGACCAGGGAGAAGCCGCCTGGCTTGACAGGCAAAGCGTCCTGCTGACGGGAGCCTCCATAAGTACCTTCCATGTATTTTGCCAAAAGGTTATAAGACAGAATATAGAGGCTGTGGAGGTGGACCCTCAGTTTCGCCTGGCCAGTGAGCAGGAAATGGTGCTTATGAAACGGGATGTGCTTGAAAATCTGCTGGAGGAGCACTACCATGAGCCGGAAAGGGAAAACTATGGGTCAGAGGAGGAATACCAGGCAGCTAAAAAGGGTTGGCAGGAGTTCCTGGCCTTTGCCGATGATTATGGCAATGACCATGGGGATGAAGCCGTATATGATGCTGTCCTGAGACTCTACGAATTCAGCCAGAGCCAGCCAGAGCCGGAGGTGTGGCTGCAGAGACAGGCCGACAGGTTTGCTGTTGAAGATGGGGCGGATATCTGGCAGTCTGAGTGGGGCCAAGAGCTTTGGCAGAACATAGAGAGCCGCCGCAGGGGGCTGAAAAGTCAGGCTGAGGACTTCAGTGCCTGGCTTAAAGAAGGCGCTGTCAAGGAGACAGAGGTGCTCGACCGGGCAGCCTTGGAGGCGGCCCTGCAGCCCTATGGCGAAGTTTTGGAAACAACTCGTGCTTCCTTGGAGGATATTTTGTTGGCAGGCAAGGACTGGCAGCAGATTTCTTCCGCCTTGGATAATTTTAAGGCAGGACGGCTCACAGCAGCCAAGGCATTCAGGCCACTGAAAGAGGAGTATCCTTCACTCAGGGCCGGCTTTGATGTCAGACATCAGGTGCTGAAGGATGCTGTTAAGGCCATGCAGTCCGATTATTTCAGATACAGTGAAGAGGAAACCCTGGCCATGCTGGCAGAATGCGGCCCTACAGTATGCCGTTATACACAGCTGGTTTTGGATTTCATTTCAGCGCTGAGGCTTGCCAAGCAGGAGCGCAATGTCCTTGACTTCAACGATTTGGAGCACTACGCTCTGCAAATCCTTTGTGGTGACAGGGAAAAACTGACCCAGGAAACTCCTGTATATGTTCCCAGCGAGGTGGCTCTTAGCCTTCAGGAAAAGTTTGTAGAGGTCATGGTTGATGAATACCAGGATACCAACAGTGTGCAGGAGGCGATTCTCTCTTTGGTGGCCAGGCCTTGCAGCCGGTTTACCGTGGGAGATGTGAAGCAGAGCATCTATCGTTTTCGTCTGGCTAATCCCTATCTGTTTCAGAGGCAGTATGAAGCTTATCCTTTAACGCCTCAGGAGGGGGATAAAGACCAGCTGATTACCATGAGACAGAATTTCCGCAGCCGTTCTGAGGTGTTGGCGCCCATAAATTTCATCTTTGACCAGATTATGCATCGGGATCCTATGGAAATAGAATACGATGAGCAGGCCAAACTATATCCTGGGGCCAAATATCCTGAAGAGAAAAATATTCTGCCTTCCGGGGTAGACGTTGATTTGATTTTGGCAGGCGGAACTTCGGAAGGTCAGGAGGAAAATGAAGAAGGCGAGGAACTGGCAGGCTTTGCCCTGGAGGCACAGCGCATTGCTGAGCGCATTGCCAAACTGATAGAAGCGGGCCACAAGGTCTATGATGGAGGAGAGTACCACCCCATCATGTATCGTGACATAGCCGTGCTGTTGAGAGCGGTAAAGGGCAAGGCAGATATTTTACTGGAAGTGCTGAGGAAAAACAGCATCCCGGCCTATGCTGATGTCAGTGGCGGCTATTTTGAGGCTCATGAAGTACGGCTGGTGCTTGATTTGCTTAGTATCATTGACAATGCCCGCCAGGATATTCCCCTGGCAGCGGTGCTGGCCTCTCCTTTGGGGGGCTTTTCCATGGAAGAGCTTTCCAGAATAAGGCTGTCTTCGGAGGAAGAAAATCTATATGGTGCACTTTTGGGGGCACAGGAAGTGGAAAGCGGCCTGCCAGGTGAGCTGGCGGCAAAGGCAGCGGCTTTTCAGGAAAAATTGGCGGGCTGGCGCAGCTTTGTGGTCAGCCATAGCGTGCCGGAGTTGATTTGGAAGCTTTATCGGGAAACCGGCTATTACGATTATGTGGGCAGCCTGCCAGGGGGGCTTTTAAGGCAGGCCAATCTGCGCATGCTGGCGGACAGGGCTGCAGATTATGAAAAAACGAATTATCGCGGACTCTTCAGGTTCTTGCGTTTTATGGGGGAGCTGAAAAAACGTGAGACGGATCTATCCACAGCCCGCACCCTGGGAGAGAGCGAAAATGTTGTGCGCATTATGAGCATCCACAAGAGCAAAGGCCTGGAATTTCCAGTTGTTTTTGTTGCGGACCTGGGCAAGCAGTTCAATATGATGGATGCCAGGGGCACCTTCCTTTTCCATCAGGAGCTGGGCATAGGCCCTCAGTTAGTGGAACGCTCCAAGACAGGGCGCCAGCAGTATCAGACTCTGCCCTGGAAACTGGTGCAGCGACGCCTGGTATCAGAAGCTAAGGCTGAGGAAATGCGTGTGCTTTATGTGGCCATGACCAGAGCCAGGGAAAAGCTTATATTGACTGGCACAGTAAAGGCCGATGAGGAAAAGTTTGTCAAGCTGGCTGCAGGCTGGTGCAAAGGCGTGGGCAGTGATCAGCAGGCTTTGCCAGCTGATATGCTTGGGGAGGCTGTTTGCGTTCTTGATTGGCTGATGCCTTCCCTGGCACGCCACGCTGATGGCAGGCTTTTGCGGGAAAAGGCGGGGCTGGCTGAGAGTCTGCAATCCTGGAGTCTGGATTTGGAGCCGGAGGCCAGGTTTAATCTGCAGATGATTCCTTCCTCTGACATACACGTGCAGGAAATCTGCACAGGAGAGCACAATCCTGTTTTGGAACTCGTGCAACAGGGAAAGCCGCTGCCGGATACTGAGCATCGGGCAGTGGTCAGGAAGAGATTAGGCTGGCACTATGACTATCAAGGTCTTGAGCAGGTTCCGGCAAAGGTTACGGTTACGGAGTTAAAATCCCGCAGCCATGAAGCAGCCATAAAGGATGATGCTTATCCTGCCGTCCCATGGATTCATAAGGTTGGCGATGGTTCAAAGGGAGAACCTCAGGGAGATTGGAGGCGTCCCCTTTTCTTGCAGCGTCAGGAACAGGGC
>CAJOIN010000027.1 GCA_905234515.1 uncultured Selenomonas sp. | reverse complement strand
GAATTATCGTTTTGGCAGGGAGGAATCCATTTTGATGTGCAAGTTTTTCCGCTGGATAGTCTCAGCGGCGGTGTTCCTTGTGATGGCTTTGTCAGTGTTGACGGTTTCCCATGGGACGGTGGAAGCGGCAGGAGGATCTGCCGTACATGAGCTCAATTATTTCAAGTCTTACGAGACGGAGGTGGAGGGCAGCAAAGTTCTCCGCATTGAGATAGGCATGAACCGGGACGGCCTGGAATATAAGGCAACGGCCAAGAACTACCTGCAAAAGCAGCTGGTGATAGACCTGATGAATACCCAGCCCGGCAAGCTGAAGAAAATCATCAAGTTGAACGGCTCCGTGGCCAAGAAGGTGTCCATCAAGGAACTGGAGCGTCGTCATACCCAGGTGTGCATTGATATGTCCAAGGATTTTGCCGAGGATATGTACGATGTGCATGTGGAAAAGGCTGACCACAAGAATGGCAAGCCCTACCGTCTGGTAATAGATATCTTTGCTGAGCCTAAAGCACCGGCAGAGTCCATGGAAGGGGTCAAAGGACGCACCATTGTGCTGGATCCTGGCCATGGGGGCAGTGATTCTGGCGCTATCGGACCCTCCGGCCTGACGGAAAAGGCTGTGACCCTGGCAGTGTCACAGAAGGTCAAGAGCCTGCTGGAAGCCTCCGGCGCCCGGGTGGTTATGACCCGTGACAAGGATGTGGATGTTTATGGGCGCAATGCTACGGACCGTCAGGAACTGCAGGCCAGAGTCAATGTGGGGGAGTTTGCTCCCGGGGCAAACATCTTTGTTTCCATTCACTGCAATGCTTTTTCCTCTCCTTCAGCCCACGGCACAGAGGTCTATTACTACTCTGGCTCGGTGAGAGGGCAGAAGCTGGCTTCGTCCATACATCGAGAGCTTTTGCAGGCCGGCGGTTTGGCTGACCGTGGCGTGAGAACGGCTAATTTCTATGTTATCAAGCACTCTTCTATGCCCGCGACTTTGCTGGAACTGGCCTTTATCACCAATCCCAGGGAAGAAGCCCTGCTGGGGGACAGCGAGTATCAGACCAGCCTGGCACGTGCTATTGTACGGGGCATTAGCAAATATTTCGGGGCGTAATGCTCAGGGAGGAGTTTTAGATGAAGACTATGATAAGAAAAGCTGGACGCCTGCTGGCTGTCTGCCTGATGATGGCAGCGCTGCTGGCGGCAGCCGGATGCCAGGAGGGGAAAGGAACGGATAATCCTAAGTCTAGCTCCGGTACTGTAACGGAAGTGCACGAGAAGCAGGCTCCTCCTGCAGAGGAGAAGGGCAAGGAAGATAAGAAGCCTCAGGAACTGGCCATCAAGGTGTATTATCCCAATGATGCAGCTACCAAGCTGGTGGCTGTGAAGCGCAAGATTAAGACTACTGCTGCTGAGGACAAGTATACGGCAGCCATCAAGTCCCTTATGCAGGGAACCAAGGAAAAGGGCCAGAGCACCATTATTCCTAAGCAGGCCAAGCTGCGCAGCGTGAAGGTGGAAAAGGGTGTGGCCAAGGTTGATTTCTCCCAGGATATTATCAAGAATTTTGTGGGAGGCTCCACTGGGGAGGAAATGCTGGTGGGCTCCGTGGTCAATACTTTGACGGAGTTCCCTGAGGTGAAGCAGGTGCAGATCCTGGTGGAGGGAAATTCCATCGAGTCCCTGGCCGGGCACATGGATTTGAGCACTCCTCTGTCACGCATGGATGACCTTCTTTAAGGCTGCCCTAGAAATGTTGATATTTTGACTTTATAGGCACTAAGCGCACAGAATTGCTTGTATTTCTGTGCGCTTTATGTTATGATTCTAAAAGTATGGCTGTAAAAGCGGCCCTTATATGAAATGGATAAAACAGGAGGTCATTTTAGACAATGAAAGTTACGGCAGAAAACGGAGAGAACCAGCTGGTTACCCTGACTATTGAAGTTGAAGCAGCAGAGGTGGCAAAGGCAGAGGACAATGCCTGCAAGCGTCTGGCTAACCGTGTAAATATTCCGGGCTTCCGCAAGGGCAAGGCTCCCAAGAGGATTGTTGAGACCCATCTTGGCAAAGAGTATGTGCTGCAGGAGGCTTTTGAGAACTTCCTGGCTCCCAAGGCTCTTGATGAGGCTTTCAAGGAGCAGGATATTGTGCCTGTGACCCGTCCCCAGATTGACATTGTTACCCTTGAGTCCGGCAAGGACCTGGTGTTCAAGGCTACGGTTACCCCCCGTCCGGCAGTTACCCTTGGCGAGTACAAGGGCCTGAAGGTTGAGAAGACCGTTGAAGAGGTCAAGGACGAGGATGTTGAGAAGCAGCTGAAGAACATGCAGGAGCGCCAGGGCAAGATGGTTGAGGCTCCCGAGGGCGCTGAGGTTAAGGATGGCGACTTCACTACTCTTGATTTCGAGGGCTTTGTTGATGGCAAGGCTTTCGAGGGCGGCAAGGGCCAGGACTATCCTCTCCAGATTGGTTCCGGCAGCTTCATCCCCGGCTTCGAGGAGCAGCTCATCGGAGCCAAGGTGGGCGAGGAGCGTGATGTGAACGTGACTTTCCCCGAGGAGTATCATGCCAAGGATTTGGCTGGCAAGGCTGCAACCTTCAAGTGCACCATCCGCAGTATCAAGCAGAAGGAGCTGCCGGCTCTGGACGACGAGCTGGCTAAGAAGGTCAGCAAGTTCGAGACTCTTGATGAGCTGAAGGCTGATATCCGCAAGAACCTGGAGCAGAATGCTGAGCGCAAGGCTACTGAGGACCAGCGCACCGCTGCTATCGAGAAGGCCAGCGAGAACATTACTGTGGACATTCCTGCTGTGATGATTGACAACCGCGTGACTGCCATGATCCAGGAGATGTCCATGCGCCTCGAGCAGCAGGGCATGAAGCTCGAGCAGTACCTCCAGTTTGCAAATACAGATATTGCAAAAATCAGGGAGGATTATCGGGAGACCGCGGAGAAGAATGTACGTACAGATTTGATGTTGGAAGAAGTTGCCAAGGCTGAGGACATCAAGGTCGAGGGCAAGGACCTCGATCAGGAAGTTGCTATGATGGCTATGCAGTATGGCGCTACTCCGAAGCAGATCCAGAAGATCATCAAGGAACAGGGACGTTTGGGCGATCTGGCTGCCACTGTGCTCCGCAAGAAGACTGCACAGTTCATCATTGACAGCATTGCCTGATTATCCCCGTTCTGTACTCTGATTCCCTAATGGGGGTAGACAAATGAACTATGTACCTATGGTAGTGGAGCGTTCCAGTCGTGGGGAGCGGGCTTATGATATTTATTCCCGCCTGCTGAAGGACCGTATTATTTTCCTGGGCGGCCCCATCGATGACAACGTAGCCAATTCAGTAGTAGCCCAGCTGCTTTTCCTGGAGTCGGAGGATCCTGACAAGGATATCCATCTCTATATCAACAGCCCGGGCGGTGTGGTGACGGCAGGTCTTGCCATCTACGACACTATGCAGTATATTAAGCCGGATGTGTCCACTATCTGCATTGGCCAGGCAGCCAGCATGGGTTCTCTCCTGTTGGCGGCTGGTGCCAAGGGCAAGCGCTATGCCCTGCCCCTGGCCCGCATCATGATTCATCAGCCTCTGGGCGGTGCCCAGGGACAGTCCACAGACATCCAGATTCAGGCCAAGGAAATCCTGCGTCTGCGTGAAGTGGGCAATGACATCCTGGTGAAGCATACGGGACAGGAGCGCGAGAAGATTAACCAGGACACCGAGCGTGACAACTTCATGAGCGCCGAGGAAGCCAAGGCTTACGGCCTCATAGATGAGGTTATCTCCCGTCCTAAGAAGGCGGCTGCGACGAAGAAGACTGCGAAGGAATAGGAGGTGATGTCATGTTGAAGTTTGGGGATGACAAGGGCCAGCTGAAGTGTTCCTTCTGTGGCAAAACTCAGGAACAGGTGAGAAAGCTGGTTGCCGGCCCTGGCGTTTACATTTGTGATGAATGTATAGAGCTTTGCAACGAGATCATCGAGGAAGAGTTCAGTGAAGACGTTGAGGTCGAACTCAAGGACGTCCCGAAACCGAAGGACATCCGTGCTATTCTGGACCAATACGTTATCGGCCAGGAAGAGGCCAAGAAATCTCTTTCTGTAGCGGTTTATAATCACTATAAGCGCATCAATTCCGGCCAGACCAAGAGCGACGAGGTGGAGCTTCAGAAGTCAAATATCTTGATGCTGGGCCCCACTGGCAGCGGCAAGACCCTGCTGGCTCAGACTTTGGCCAGGATCCTGAAAGTGCCTTTTGCTATTGCCGATGCTACGGCGCTGACTGAGGCCGGTTATGTGGGCGAGGATGTGGAAAACATTCTCCTGAAGCTCATTCAGGCAGCAGATTACGACGTGGAGAAGGCAGAGCGCGGCATTATCTACATCGATGAAATTGATAAGATTGCCCGCAAGTCGGAAAATCCTTCTATTACCCGTGATGTGTCCGGGGAGGGCGTCCAGCAGGCGCTCTTGAAGATTCTGGAAGGCACCACTGCTTCCGTTCCTCCTCAGGGGGGGCGCAAGCATCCTCATCAGGAGCTTATCCAGATCGATACCACCAATATTCTCTTTATCTGCGGCGGTGCCTTTGACGGCATTGAAAAGGTCATTGAGGCTCGCCTTGGCCAGAAGCAGATGGGCTTCGGCGCATCTATCAAGTCCAAGAAGCAGCGCAATATTGGTGAAACCCTCAGCAAGGTCCTGCCTGAGGACTTGCTGAAGAACGGCTTGATTCCGGAGTTCATCGGGCGTCTGCCCATTGTGGTGACTTTGGATTCCTTGGATGAGGATGCTCTGGTCAGCATTCTTACCAAGCCGAAGAATGCCTTGGTGAAGCAGTACCAGAAACTGCTGGAGATGGACGGTGTCAAGCTTTCCTTTGAGGAAGAGGCCCTGCGCCAGATTGCAAAGGAAGCGCTTAAGCGCAAGACAGGTGCCCGTGGTCTGCGCTCCATCCTGGAAAGCATCATGCGCAATGTGATGTATGAGATTCCTTCGGTGGAGGGTGCAAGTGCCTGCAAGGTGACCAAAGAGGTCATCACGGCCCGTAAGGACCCGGTACTGACGCTGGCGAAGTCCGGCAAAACCAAAGAAGAATCTGCCTAAGAGGCACATGTTACGGATAAGGCGCTGCCTAGCAGCGCCTTATCTTTATAGAATTAGGAGGAATGACAGATGGCAGAGACACGTACGCTGCCGGTACTTCCTTTGAGGGGCATGACGGTTTTTCCGTACATGATAATACATTTGGACGTGGGACGCGAGCGCTCCATGGCTGCCCTTGAGCAGGCTATGGTGGATGACAGGCGCGTGCTGCTGGTGGCTCAAAGAGATGCGGAGGTTGATTCTCCCCAGGGGAAGGACCTCTATGAGGTGGGCACTGTGGCAGAGGTGCGCCAGCTTCTGAAGATGCCAGGGGGCACCATGCGGGTGCTGGTGGAGGGCCTGCACCGCGGCGTCATTGAGGGGTTCCAGGCTTTGGAACACCATGATGAAGTGGCGGTTACCGCATATGAGGATGAGCAGCATTCCTCCCTGGAGATGGAAGCTCTGTCCCGGGGCGTCAGCCACGAATTTGAAGAGTGGGTGAAGCTCTCCAAGAAGATTCCCGCTGAAACCCTGGTGTCTGTGGCTATCATGGATGATGCAGGGCGCTTGGCAGACCTCATTGCCAGCCACCTTAATCTCAAGGTGGAAACAAAGCAGGAGCTTCTTTCCTGTATAGACATCAAGGCCCGTTTGGAAAAGCTGTATGCAGTTTTGGCTCATGAGCTGGAAATCATGAAGATGGAGCAGAAAATCGGGGTCCAGGTGCGCAAGCAGATGGACAAGATCCAGAAGGATTATTATCTGCGGGAGCAAATCAAAGCCATTCACAAGGAACTTGGCGACAAGGACGACCGTACCAGTGAGATTGAGGAATATCAGAAGCGGCTGGCAGAGGGAGAGTATCCCGAGAATGTGAAAAAGACCGTGGAGAAGGAACTCAAGCGACTGGACGGTATGAGCAACATGAACTCTGAGACCAGTGTCATCAGGAACTATCTTGATTGGTTGCTGGATTTGCCCTGGTGCAAGGAGTCAGAGCTGCAGGTGGATATAAATGAAGCCAAGCGGGTGCTGGACCATGACCATTACGGCCTCACCAAGGTGAAGGACCGTATTCTTGATTACCTGGCTGTGCAGCAGCTGGCTGAAGATAAGCGGGCACCGATTCTCTGTCTGGTAGGTCCTCCCGGTGTGGGCAAGACCTCGCTGGCAGCTTCCGTGGCCCGTGCCACGGGCAGGGAGTTCGTCCGGGCCTCTTTGGGAGGCATCCGGGATGAGGCGGAAATCCGTGGCCATCGCCGCACCTATGTGGGAGCCATGCCCGGCCGCATCATCGAGAGCCTTAGCCATGCCGGTTCCAAAAATCCGGTGTTCCTGCTGGATGAGGTGGACAAGCTGGGCAACGACTATCGTGGCGATCCGGCTTCAGCCCTGCTGGAAGTGCTGGACCCAGCCCAGAATTCTACCTTCAGTGACCACTATATCGAGCTGCCCTTTGACCTTTCCAAGGTTTTGTGGATAGTTACTGCCAACAACCTTAGCAATATTCCCCGGCCCCTGCGTGACCGCATGGAGGTCATCACTCTTTCCAGCTATACGGAGCTGGAGAAGCTGGAGATAGCCAAGCGTTATCTGGTGGGACGCCAGCGCAGCCAGAACGGCCTGAAGGGCAAGGATATTTCCCTTGGTGTCACGGTCCTGCAGAAAATTATCCAGGAGTACACCAGGGAGGCAGGGGTCCGTGAATTGGAGCGCGTCATAGGCCAGGTGTGCCGCAAGGCGGCCCGCAAGATTGTGGAGGGGGAAGAAACTCCCATCAAGGTGACCAAGAAGAATCTTACGGACTTCCTGGGACGTCCCAAGTTTACGGAAACCAAGGCAGAGAAGAAGCCCCAGGTGGGACTGGCCACCGGCATGGCCTGGACTGAGGTGGGGGGAGATATCCTGCCCACTGAGGTAACTATCCTGAAGGGCAAGGGCAAGCTGATCCTTACGGGACAGCTGGGGGATGTGATGCAGGAGTCGGCCCAGGCCGGACTCAGCTATATCCGCAGCCGGGCCCAGAAGTTCAAGCTGGAAGAGGACTTCTATGAGAAGGAGGATATTCATATCCATCTGCCGGAGGGAGCCATTCCCAAGGACGGACCGTCTGCCGGCATAACCATGACCACGGCTATGATTTCGGCTCTGACTAACCAGAAAGTCAGAAGCGATGTGGCCATGACCGGGGAAATCACCCTTAGGGGCAATGTCCTGCCCATTGGCGGTTTGAAGGAAAAAGTGTTGGCCGCCTATAGGGAAGGTATGAAAACCATTATCCTGCCCAAGGACAACGAAAGGGATATTGAAGATATTCCCGAGACTGTGCGTGAGAAGCTGGAATTTGTCCCGGTGGAGCATATGGACGAAGTGCTGGCTACGGCGCTTTGTGGAAAATAAGACAGAATCTGAACAGGGTGCAGTGAATGCGCCCTGTTTTTAGCAAAGAGCGAAAGGAGCTGAAAAGCTTGTCACAAAAAGAAAAAGTCATCATTACCCAGGGGCAGTATATTGCCTCGGCAGTAAAGAAAGAGCAGTATCCGGAGAAAGACCTGCCGGAGGTAGTTTTTATGGGCAGGTCCAACGTGGGCAAGTCTTCCCTAATCAATTCCCTGACCAGGGTGAAAGGGCTGGCCAGGGTTTCATCCCAGCCTGGCAAGACCCAGACCATCAATTTTTATGAACTGGGCGCCAAGGTAGAGGGCATAGAGGAGCGCAAGGCGTTTTATCTGGTGGATTTGCCGGGATATGGATATGCCAAAACCGGCAAGGAGAAGCGCAAGATTTGGTCAAAGTTCATCGAGGAGTATCTGCTGACCTCTGAACGCCTGCAGTTTGTCTGCCAGCTTATAGATATACGACATGAGCCTATGGCTTCTGATGTGGATATGTTCAAATGGCTGGTGGAAAACAATATTCCGGTGCTGATTGTGGCTACCAAGGCGGACAAGATTGGCAAGAATGCCCGCCAGAAGCAGATTTCCCTGATTAAAAAGACCTTGGGGGTGGCAGAGCTTTCGGTGCTGCCCTATTCTTCCCTAAAAAATGAAGGCCGTTCAGATTTACTTGACGTGATTGGTTCTGTTTTGGTAGAATAAGTATAGATAAATATGAACCGGATTCATTCTTTGTGTGTACGGCGAAATGGGAGAGAGGAAAGCATGACAGAACTGACAGCCTTTGATAAAGAAATGCTTAACCTCCTGCAGGGACATTTGCCGGTGTGCAGCCGGCCCTTTGCCCGCCTGGCAGAAGAGTTGGGCACGGAGGAGGACGTGGTGCTGTCGAGGCTGCAGGTCCTGAAGGAAGAGGGATACCTGCGCCGCATTGGCACCTTCTTTGATTCCAATAAGTTGGGATACCATGGCACTTTGGTGGCTTTGCGGGTGGAGCCTGACAAGCTGTCTGAGGTGGCAGGGGTCATCAACGGCTATCCAGGCGCCACTCATAATTACGAGAGGGAAGGCAGGTATAACTTGTGGTTTACTTTGCTTACTCCCGATGAGAAGCAGGAAAAAAACATTATTTCCGAAGTCACGAGTCTTCCCGGGGTGGAGGATGTCCTTAATCTCAAGGCTCACAAGAAATACAAGATAAATGTACAGTTTAAGTTGCAGTAAAAGAAAGCGGGGATGGGATGTGACTGCAGTGGTTAGTGAGCTTGACAAGAAGGTCATCAGGGCCCTGCAGGGCGAGTTTCCTTTGGTGGCGGAGCCTTACAAGGCGCTGGCAGAGGGCATTGGCATTTCTGAGGAGCTTTTTCTGGAGCGGGTGCAGGCCCTGGAGACAGACAAGAAAATCAGGAAGATGGGAGCCGTGCTGAGGCACCGGGAAGTGGGATTCCGGGCCAATGTGCTGGTGGCCTGGGTGGTGCCACAGGAAAAGCTGGATGACATTGCACAGCAGATGGCCAGCCATCCTGCTGTGACCCACTGTTATGACCGCACCACAGCTCCTGGCTGGCCTTATAACCTGTACACCATGGTCCACGGCCACAGCCGCGAGGAATGTGAGCAGATAGTGGAAGAGCTGGGGTTGGCTTGTGGTGTGACGGAACGAGTCATGCTTTACAGCAAGCGGGAGTGGAAAAAGACCAGCATGAAGTATTTTTGTGAATGATTTCTTCCAGATGACAGAGTCCTCCGCTTGAGGGAGGACCTTTTTTTTTGCCTTTGTATATGTTAAAATGTAAAGCATGTTCTTTAGGTAAAATATGATTGTTCATTTACAGGGAGATGTGTTTATGGTAGATCAGAAGATGTATGAGCTTGGTACCAGAAAATCCACCATCCGTGAGGCCTTCGAGTACGGACGTCAGTTGGCTGCCAGGGAAGGTGAGGACAAGGTTTTTGATTTCAGTCTGGGAAATCCCAACGTGCCTACTCCGGATTTTATCAAGGAGGCGGCAGTAGACATTTTGCAGACCATGGAGCCAAGCGCTGTACATGGTTATACCGTAGCACCTGGAGCTCCTGTTGCCCGCAAGGCCATTGCTGACAGCCTTAATAAACGCTTCGGCACGAAGTTCACGGAGAAAAATCTCTTTATGACTGCCGGCGCTGCAGCAGCCTGCACCATCTGTTTCAAGGCCCTTTATGAAGAGGGGGATGAGTATCTGACCTTTGCACCCTTTTTCCCTGAATACCGCTGCTTTGTGGAGTCCGTGGGCGGCAAGCTGGTGGTGGTGCCTGCCAAGACAGAGGATTTCCAGATCGATTTTGAGGCTATGGAAAAGTGCCTTAGCCCCCATACCAAGGCGGTAATCGTAAACTCTCCCAACAATCCCAGCGGTGCTGTTTATTCGGAGGAGACCATCAAGCGCCTGGCAGAGGTGCTCAGGACTAAGGAAAAGGAATATGGCCATCCCATCTTCATTATTGCTGACGAGCCTTATCGTGAAATAGCCTTTGATGGCTTCACCGTGCCCTATATTCCCAACTACTACGACAATACCCTGGTCTGCTATTCTTACAGCAAGTCTTTCTCCCTGCCTGGTGAGCGTATTGGCTATATCGTAGTACCGGACAGCGTGGCTGATTTCCAGGCTGTTTACGGCGCCGTGGCTGGAGCTGCCCGCATTCTCACCCATGTGAATGCGCCTTCCCTTTGGCAGCTGGTGGTGGGACGCTGTGCAGGACGTTCTTCGGACATTAGCATTTACAAGGAAAATGGCCGGTTGCTCTATGAGGGCCTTATAGATGCGGGCTTCACCTGTGTGAAGCCCCAGGGGGCCTTTTATCTCTTCCCCAAGGCACTGGAGGATGATGATTATGCTTTCTGTGAGCGGGCTAAGAAATACGGCTTGTTGCTGGTGCCGGGCAAGGACTTTGGCTGTCCTGGCTATTTCAGGGCAGCTTACTGTATCAAAACTGACACCATCCGCCGTTCCCTGCCGCTCTTCAAGAAGCTGGCGGCCGAGTACGGGGTCTGATTGAGCTGAATAATTTTGGGAAGCTGTGCAGGGGCTGTTTATTGCCTTTGTACAGCTTTTTTGTATTTCAGGGTCTGGCAAGGAAATGGGCAGGGTAATGGCGAATATATGAGCCAGTGCAAGTATTGGCTCTATCAAGGGAGGAGAGAATCGTGTTAGGAAAGATGAAAGTGTGTTCCCTGGTATGTGCATCCCTGCTGTCTCTTGGAACCCTTGCCGCAACCCAGGCAGAGGCCGCGCCCCGCGCCCTGGTGGGTTTTTTCAAGCAGATTCACCAAAGCAATGACATGGGGAGGGACGAGAAAGGGGAGCATGAACTTCTGCATCAGAATTTTGCCGGTCTGGCGGTAGATGCAGAGCTTCGTAAGCTGCACCCGGAGCTGGGGGCGGCCATCGAGGCGCGTACCAAGGCTGACTGGGACAGGGCGCAAAGAAACCGCAAAGCCATGACAAAGGAAGCCAATGATTTCCGCAAGGCGGTCCCAGATAATTACCGCCCCTTCACTCAAGACGTGGATGTCATTATGAGGCGGGCAGATGACTATGTGGTCAGCTATCTGGAAATGGAATATACCGACACCGGTGGTGCTCATGGTATGTATGGCTGGCAGGGAGTCAATCTCATCACTGATACTGGAGAAGAGCTGTCTCTTTTCCATGTGGTAAAGGATACCGGGAAACTTACGGAACTCATTATTGACCAGCTGAAAAAGGATTATCCGGACGCCCCCTTCTTTGATCTGGAAAAGACTGTTCGCAGACTTGCCCTGCAGGGAGAGCTGAATTGGACCATTGACCCTCGGGGGCTGACTTTTTACTTTAATCCTTATGCCATTGCCCCCTATTCTGAAGGATTGCTTACAGCCACCATCCTGTTTAAGGAGCACACCCAGATTTTTAACGAATACTATCTGGACACAGCCCCTGAGTACGCCCAGCCTTTCCCCAGCTATTACAAACTGGTGACTTCCCTCAATGACAGTGCCACGCGGGATACCATCAGTGTGTGGGGCGGGGCAGACAGGCTGCATGTTGTACTGAATGGCACGGACACTGCCTGGGAGGTTCCCTGGACGGATTTGAAGCCGGTACTGGTACACATGAAGGATAAGCGCAACTACCTTTACATTGATGGCTGCAATCCTGAGGGGGTTAGGCAGACCATTGTCTTCAAGCTGTCAAGGGGGAAGGTCCTGCACGTGGGAACCCTGCCCTATACCTTCCTGCATACCATTGTTGTTTCCCCTGCTGAGCAGCATTACTATCAGTTCCTGACTAATCCTGAGGGCTTTTACTTTGACCGCTCTGCTGGGCCGGGACATTCCACTAAAACGGATATATGCGGTGTAGGTGAGGATGGGCTTTTGACTTATGGCTGATTGGAAAAATCAGCAGATATTGCCGCCTCGGAAAGGTGGGCCGGAAAGCACGTCTTTACATGAGGCGGCTTAGTCTATATAATATTGTACTAAACTCCGTGCGAAACGGTGTTTCGCACTGCGCCCTTACACGAACACTAAGCTCCTGCTGCGCCTTCGGCTTGCACTCGCTAAGTGTTCATAGTAAAAACAAGATATGGTTTTAGATTTATGACGGAGGTTTGTTAGTTTCATGGGAAAGATTATTGTCATTGGCATTGCAGGCGGCACAGGCAGTGGTAAGACCACTATCACGCGGAAATTGGTGGAGAATTTCGGTGATGAGGTGACGGTGATTTACCATGACAATTATTACCGTGCCCACCATGATATGCCTCCAGCTGAGCGAGCCAAGCTGAATTTTGACCATCCCGATGCCTTTGATACGGAGCTGATGCTGGAGCATCTATCGGCTTTGAAGAATGGCCAGG
>CAJOIN010000026.1 GCA_905234515.1 uncultured Selenomonas sp. | reverse complement strand
TGGCCCTCTATATGTCCTCCAAGTATATCCGCCAGGTGCGCACTGTGTTCCTGGAGGAACTGCAGCAGGATTATGTGGTGGGGGCAAGGGCCAGGGGGCTTTCGGAGCAGGCTATCCTGTGGAAGCACGTCTTGCCCAATGCCATCCTGCCCCTCATCACCCTGCTGGGCATGTCCATTGGCTGGCTCCTGGGGGGCGTGGCGGTCATCGAAATGGTGTTCTCCTGGCCTGGTATCGGCAATATGGCGGTGCGGGCCATCTCCATGCGGGACTATCCTCTCATTGAGGGCTTCGTGCTCTGGATTTCCATAGTTTACATGGGCATCAACGCGCTGGTGGATCTTTCTTATGCTTATCTTGACCCGCGGCTGAAAAAGGAGGGGAACTGATGGCGGTTTTTCGTGAGAACAGGCTTTTCGCCTTCTATACAGCTCTGGTGGTATTTGTGGTGCTGCTGGCCATCTTTGCCCCTTTCCTTGCTCCCCAGGACCCCATGGAGGGAAACATGAAACTGGTGCTGCAGACGCCGTCGGCAGAGCATATCCTGGGCACGGATAAATTGGGCCGGGATATTTTCTCCCGCATTCTCTGCGGCACCCAGATCTCGCTCTTCATGGCCCTGTGCCTGGTGGCGCTGATTGCCGCTGTGGGCACGCTGGTGGGGGTGCTGGCTGGGTATTTCGGGGGCTGGCTGGAAACCATCCTCATGCGTCTGGCGGATATGATGCTGGCCTTCCCGGGCATCGTGCTGGCCATTGCCATCGCAGGCATCCTGGGGGGCAGCGTGGTGAATACCATCCTGGCCCTGCTGGTGGTGAGCTGGGCCAAGTATGCCCGGCTGGTGCGGAGCCTGGTGCTGCGCCTGCGCAATCAGGATTTCATCCAGGCAGCCAGGATCCAGGGGGCCCGCACCGGGGCTATCCTCTGGCGCCATGTGTTGCCCAATGTGCTGCCCATGGTGGTCATCACGGGAGCCATGGACATCGGCACCATGATGATGGAGATTGCGGGACTGTCCTTCCTGGGCTTCGGTGCCCAGCCTCCCACTCCGGAGTGGGGGCTGATGCTGAACGAGGGGCGCCAGTATATCCAGTCGGCTCCCTGGCTCATGCTCTATCCGGGGCTGGCCATCTTCAGCGTAGTGGCGATATTCAATCTGTGGGGGGACAGCCTGAGGGATGTCCTTGACCCGCGGCAGGAATAAATATGTTGTCTCTCTTATTTTTTAGAAAAGGGGAATGCGTGCAATGAAGTTCAACATGAAGAAAGTTTGGAAAGCTGTGGCTCTGGGCCTGTGCGGCGCAGCTCTGACGGCTGCCCTGGCCGGCTGCGGGGCAGACAAAGGCAGCAGCGCCCAGCAGGGTGTGCTGAAGGTGGGTGTCACTAACTTCGCTGACACTCTGGAGCCTACCCAGAATTACTTTGGCTGGGTGGTCATGCGCTACGGCCTGGGAGAGTGCCTTACCAAGTTTGACGAGAAGATGAATGTGCAGCCCTGGCTGGCCGAGAGCTGGAACATCAGCGACGACCATCTCACCTGGACTTTCAAAATCCGTGAGGGCGTGAAGTTCTCCAATGGCGATGAACTTACGGCTGAGGCAGTGAAGGCTTCCATCGAGCGCGCCTTCGCCAAGAATAACCGTGCCGCTACCTTCTTCAAGTACAAGGAAATCAAGGCTGAGGGCCAGACCCTCACCATCGTGACGGAAAAGCCCATGCCCAATATGCCGGGTTTCCTGGCGGACCCCCTTTTCATCATCGTGGACACCAAGGCTGAGGCAAATCGTGACTTTGCCAAGGAAGGCCCCATCTGCACCGGTCCCTATATGGTGGAATCCTTCGTGAAGGAAAAGGCTGTCATGAAGAAGAACCCCTCCTACTGGGGCGGCGAAGTGCCCTTTGAGACGGTGGAGATTCCCTCCATTGACGACCCCAACACCCGGGCCATGGCTCTCCAGTCCGGTGAGGTGGATATGGCTGTGAACATAGCTGCTGGTGACATGGACACCTTCCGCGGCAATGACAAGTTCTTCGTGGACGAGATTTCTTCCCTGCGGGTGGTGCTGGCCCGCCTGAACCAGAAGGGCATCCTGAAGGATGACAAGGTGCGCGCCGCCCTCATTGCCGGCTGCGACAGGGAAACCTACAACAAGGTGCTCCTGAAGGACACCTTCCTGCCGGGCAAGGCTCCCGTGCCTCCTTCCATGGACTATGGCTTTGACCAGCTGACAGACCCCAATGCCTATAATCCTGAAAGGGCAGCTAAGCTTCTCGATGAGGCCGGCTGGAAGGATAACGACGGCGATGGTATCCGCGAAAAGGATGGCCAGCCTCTGAAGCTTGATTTCGTGGTCTACAACAGCCGCGCCGAGCTGCCCCTCTATGCCGAGGCCGTGCAGTCTGACTTAAAGAAGCTGGGCTTTGATATCAACATCAAGACCGTGGACTACAACCTGGTTGACCAGATGGGCATTAAGGGCGAGTATGACCTGCTGATTTCCAACATCACCACTGCCAATACCGGCGACCCGGAGATTTTCCTCTCCTGGTACTGGAAGTCCAATCTGAACGGCGAGAATCCCCAGAACGGCTCCGGCTACAGCAATCCTGCTCTGGATGCCAAGTTCGAGGCTTTGTCCGTGGAATTTGACAAGGAGAAGCGCCGCCAGCTCATCATCGAGATCCAGCAGATGATCATGAACGACGGGGCAGCCCTGTTCCTGGGCTATCCCCAGACCAACATCGTCAGCAGCAAGGCTCTGGCCAACGTGAAGATGTATCCTTCCGACTACTACTGGATCACCAATATCATCAAGCCTGCCAAGTAAGGGAGCGAAAATGCTTTTAGATGTAAAGAATCTTTCCATCGAGTATCAGGGCAAGCCTACGGTGGAGGAAGTAACCTTCGGCCTGGAGCCGGGGGAGATACTGGCCATCGTGGGGGAGTCAGGCAGCGGCAAGACCTCCGTTATCCGCGCCATCCTGGGGTGCCTTTCCGGCACGGGCCGGGTCAGCGGCGGGGAGATAGATTTTGCAGGGCGGAAGCTCCTTTCCCTCACCAATAAGGAATGGCTGGAGCTTCGTGGCAAAGATGTGGCCATGATCTTTCAGGACAGCGGCAATATGCTGAATCCTGTCCGCACCATCGGCAGCCAGTTTGTGGAATACATGCAGGTGCACAGCAGCATGGGCAAGGGAGAGGCAGAGGAAAAGGCCAAAAGCCTACTCAAGCGCATGAACCTGCCGGACCCTGCCAGGGTGATGGACTCCCATCCCTTCGAGCTCAGCGGCGGCATGCGGCAGAGAGTGGGCATCGCCATGGCCCTCACCTTCCAGCCCCAGCTGCTGCTGGCAGATGAGCCCACTTCGGCTCTGGATGTCACCACCCAGGCCCAGATAGTGGAGGAGCTGATGCAGGTGGTGAAGGAGGCAGGCTCTGCCATGATCATCGTGACCCACAATATCGGTGTGGCAGCCCACATGGCAGACAAGATCATGGTCATGACCGGCGGCAGGGTGGCGGAGTACGGCAATACTGCTGAGGTCATAGGAAACCCCAAGGCTGACTATACCAGAACATTGCTGGCTTCGGTGCCGGAGATTGGAGGCCGTCGCTATGTCTGAACAGGAAATACTGCTGGCTGCGGAAAAGGTCTGCAAGGTCTTCGAGCCGGAAAAGGGCAAGAAATTCACTGCCTGCCGCGATATCTCCCTGCAGCTGCACAAAGGAGAAACCCTGGGGCTGGTGGGGGAGTCCGGCTGCGGCAAGTCTACCTTCGTCCGCACCATCATGGGGCTGCACCCTGCCACCAGCGGCAGGATTCTCTTCAAGGGGGAAGACATCACCAACATCAAGGGAGAGAAAAGGCGGGAAATGGCCAGGCACATCCAGATGATTTTCCAGGACCCTGCCACGGCTTTCAATCCCAAGATGCGCATCAAGGACATCATCTGCGAGCCCTTGCGGAATTTTGCCAAAGTCTCCGATAAGGAAGCTGAAGCAAGGGCCGTGGATCTCCTGCGGCAGGTAGAGCTGCCCCCGGAGATGGCCCTGCGCTATCCCCATGAATTGAGCGGCGGCCAGCGCCAGCGGGTGGGCATTGCCCGGGCCCTGATACTGGAGCCGGAAATCATCATCTGCGATGAGGCCACCAGTGCCCTGGATGTGTCCGTGCAGGACAGCATCGCCAAATTGCTGGCGGAAATCCAGAAGAAGCGCGGTGTCAGCTATATCTTCATCTGCCATGACCTGGCCCTGGTGAGCCTGATCAGCCACCGGGTGGCAGTCATGCAGCAGGGGAGCATCGTGGAAGAACTGCCGGGGGACAAGCTTACAGAGGCCAGGCACCCCTATACAAAAAAACTGCTGGCCTCAGTATTTTCCATTAGGAAGGGATAATTTAATACACGAAAGGACGCATCTGAAAAGGTGCGTCTTTTATCTTTGGTGTGAAAGTTTGTTTTGTGGGATTATCTAAGGACTTTCCCTACGACTAATGGTATAATGTGGAAAGATTGTCATAGCAGTTTCATTGGATGTGATATAGATGGTAGAAATAGAGCTGGAGCAGGTGGGAAAGTCCTTTGGGGGCAATCGTGTCTTTGTGGACTTTTCGGCCAAGCTTATGCCAGGGCAGATTACGGCGGTGAGAGGGGATAACGGCAGCGGCAAGTCCACCCTTTTGCGGCTGGCGGGGAAGCTGATTTCACCGGATGCCGGCAGGGTCATTGCCCGGGAGATGGAGGGCGGCTTGGTGCTTCAGAAGACGGACTTCCGCCAGCGGATGGCCCTGGTGACCCCAGAGCTTCGCTTTTATGACCGGCTGACGGCCCGGGAGAATATGGATTTCCTGTTGGGGCTGCGGGGGGAGAAACTGTCTGAGGAAAGATATCTGTCGCTTTTGGAGCGGGTGGAGCTTTCCACGTCAAAGACAGAAGGTGTGCCTGCAGGCAGCCTTTCCACCGGCATGCGGCAGCGGCTGAAGCTGGCTGTGCTCATTGCTTCCAGAGCAGAGGTTTGGTTGCTGGACGAGCCCGGGGCCAATCTTGATGTAAAGGGCCGGGAGCTGGTGCTGAGGGAGGCACGGCAAGCGGCGGAGCAGGGCATCCTGGTGCTTTGGGCCACCAATGATGAAAGGGAGGAGGCGGCAGCTGATGAGCGTATCTGCCTGGGAGGGCACTAAGCTGGTGCTCCGCAAGGAGCTTATCACAGGCATGCGGTTCAAGGCTTCCTGGGCTGCCATGCTCATGTTTGCCCTCACCACCCTTTCCTGTGTGAGCCTGGCCCTGCAGGGGGCGGCCCTGTCACCGAAGCTGGCAGCGGCCATCCTCTGGGTGATACTTTTCTTTGCCTCCATGGTGGGGGCGGACAGAGTCTTTCTGGACGAAGAAGCGGCAGGGACCTTGCTGGCCTTGCGTGTTTACGGCGGTTCCCAGCCGGTGCTCTTTGGCAAGATGCTCTATACTTATCTGGTCTTGCTGGCCATGGGGCTCTTTATCCTGCCACTTTTCCTGATGCTGCTGGCGGGAAATGTGGCAGAGCCTTTGCTGCTGGTACTGACCACAGCCCTGGGACTGCTGGGGGTGGCGGCGGCCGGCACGCTGGTGGCTGCCCTGACCATTGGTTCGGCGGTGCATGGAGGGCTATTTTCCATCCTCATGCTACCGGTGATCCTGCCGGTGTTCCTGCCTGCCATCAGCTTGACGGCAGGGGCCTTAGGGGGCGAGGCTGGCTCTGTGTCCTTTTTGGGCGGGCTGGCCCTGTATGATTTGATTTTGATGGTGGGGGCGTCCCTGCTTTTTGATTATCTTTGGTATGAGGAGTGAAGCCATGCTGGCGGTTTTATCTGTGCTGACTTTTGCAATTATAGGTGTTGTTTTCTTTGTGGTGCCACCGGCGGAGGGATTGGGCTACTACGTGCGCCTGGCCTTCTTCCATATTCCCATGGCCTGGGTGTCGGTGCTGGCCTTTCTGGTCAGTGCCTTTTATGGGGCGAAGTATCTAAAGAAGTCTGATCTGCACTTCGATAGGCTTTCTGCAACTTCGGCAGGTTTGGGGCTGGTCTTCGTCATCCTGGCCACTCTGAGTGGGGCGGTATTTTCCAAGCTCACCTGGGGGGCTTATTGGAACTGGGACCCCAGGCAGACCACCATTTTCGTGTTGCTGCTTATTTACGGTGCTTATCTTACTCTGCGGGCGGCCATGCCTGATGAGCAGCGCCGGGCCCGGGTCAGTGCGGCCTATGCCCTGCTGTCCTTTCTGACGGTACCCTTTCTGGTATTCATCATTCCCAGGCTGTACTTTTCCCTGCATCCCGCCCCCGTGCTGAACGCCAGCGGCCATATAGACATGGACCCGGTGATGCTTTGGACCCTGATGGCGGCCCTGGCAGATATGACGGGAATTTACTACTATCTATTGAAGCGCTGGGTGAAGAAGGCTGAGGCTGGCAAGGAAGGGGAGACTGTCCATGAATAGAAAGATTTTGCTCATTGTGCTGCTGCTGGCTTTTGTGGGCTATGCGGCCTGGACCTTTGCGGACTCTGTGACCCCTTATGTGGGCATTTCCGAGGCCCGCATGGCCAAGAGTTCTGTGCAGGTGAAGGGCCTCCTGGACAAGAGTGCTCCTGCCCCCTATCAGGAGGGGGAGGATTTTGTCTTCACTTTGCAGGATGAGGAATCCGGTGAGACCTTGCCTGTGCGTTACAAGGGCACGAAACCTGATCAGTTTGATGAGGCCTATCATATTGTGGCCATCGGTAAATGCGAAGGAGAGAACTTCAAGGCGGAAAAACTGCTAATTAAGTGTCCCTCCAAATATGAGAAACAGAAATAAAGCAGTATTCAAGTCAGGAGGGTATGGCATGGACATGTCAGGCTGGAAGATGACGGAACTGGCTATCTTTTCGGGGCTTAGCCAGGGGGAGATACTGGAATTTATAGAGCACACTGCCGCTGTGCCCAGACATTATGAAAAGAAGGAACGACTTTTGGAAGCCTATGAGGAAAATGACCAGCTGGGGGTTATTGTGCAGGGCAGGGCACAGATCCTTACAGAGGATTGGCTGGGCAACCAGAATGTGGGGCACAGCCTGGAAAAAGGAGCCCTGGTGGGGGTAACCTCTGCTATCCTGTCCTCAGAGTACAGTGGCAGTGCTGTGGAAGCCATCACTGAGATGGATGTGCTGTGGATTCCCTACAGGTCTCTGCTGATTTCCGGACCGAAGTTGGGGCGCATCCATGGCATTGTCATGAAGCATATCCTGGAAGCTCTGGCCAGAAAGAACTACCTCATGGTGGAAAGGCTGGAGCTGTTGTCGAAAAAGTCCCTTAGGGAGCGCATCGTCATCTATTTGCTGCAAAGGGAAAAAAGGCAGAATCGGGAGCAGGTGGCGGTGCCGGGACGTGTGCAGCTGGCCAAGGAACTCGATTGCAACCGCAGTGCCTTGACACGGGAAATCGGCCTGATGCAGGAGGAAGGGCTGCTGGAAATCGGCCCAGACTGGCTGCGGCTCATAAAGTCCCGGGTGCTGGGCCGGGAAAACAGTTGAATCAGGATATGAGAAATAATCTAAGCAAGACATAACATAGCATTGGGGGAATATCTATGGCAGGGGCTGCGAGCCTGGGATTTACTTTGGCTTTTTCCTTACTGGCCGTGTTTGTGTGTGCCTTCCGCAGGGAGGCAGGGGAGAAGTGGGGAGCTTATCTGGCCTGTGGTGCCTTGGGCGGAGCTGCCGTGGCCAGCTGCCTTTTGCTGGCGGCTATATTTCAGGATGATTTCGGCCTGGAGTATGTGGCCAATTACTCGTCAAAGGATTTGGATCCGTTGTACAAGTTCTCTGTTTTCTGGGCAGGGCAGCAGGGCTCCTTTCTGCTGTGGCTGCTGATTCACGCCCTGGTGGGTGGATATCTGGCCTGCAGGAAAAAACTGGCGCCCCAGGGCTTGGCAGTGTATATGTTGCTGCAGGCCCTGCTGGCTGTATTGGTGCTGGGGAAAAGCCCTTTCCTGCCCGTGGCGGAACTCATGGAGGATGGCGTAGGGTTGAATCCACTGCTGCAGGACCCCTGGATGGCCATTCATCCCCCCATTATCTTTATTGGCTATGCCCTTTTGGCAGTGCCTTTTGCCTACGGGGCAGGAGCCCTTTGGCAGGACCCGAAGGATGATGGCTGGCTGGAACCTGCCAGGAAATGGACACTCATAGCCTGGGCTTTCCTGGGGGCGGGCATTTTCATTGGCGGCTACTGGGGCTGGGACCCGGTGGAGAATTCCTCCCTGGTGCCTTGGCTGCTGGCAGCTGTGCTGCTGCATTTGCTGAAGCTGGCCAAAGTTCGGCCAAATGTGCGCGTCATGGCACATTTGGCAGCCATCTTCACCTATTCTTTTGTGCTCTATGGCACATTTTTGACCCGCAGCGGCATCCTGGGGGATTTTTCCGTCCACTCCTTCAGCGGCACCAGCATCGGCTTGCTGATTGCGGTGGTGAATGCCTCTGTGCTGATGGCTGCCCTTTGCCAGCTGATCTGGAAGCTGAAGGAACTGCCCCAGGGAGAAATCTATGAAGGCTATGACAACCGGGAATTCCTGCTTTCCCTTGGTATGCTGCTCCTGGTCTTTATGGCGGGAATCATCTTCCTGGGCATGTCCATGCCCTTGCTCACCCAGCTGGCAGGCAAACCTGCGGCGGTGGATACGAATTTCTATGTCAGGACGACCCTGCCTTTGGCCGTGACCATGCTGGCGGTGCTGGTCTGCTGCTCTATGCGGGGTTATGGCGGCAGATGCCTGCTGCAGGGTCAGAAGGTGAAAATGATCTTGGCCGGGTGCTTCGTGCTGGGAGCGGCCCTGGCCCTGGCAGCAGGAGTCAGGGGCATCCTGCCCTTGCTTCTGGCGGGGGCAGCCTTGCTGGGAGTGGGAGCTTCTGTCCTGGGGTATCCTCGCAGCGGCCTCAGGCTGGGAGGAACCATTGCCCATGCGGGGCTGGGGCTGGGACTTCTGGCTATCGTGCTTTCCTGTAGCGGCAGCCAGACTCTTTCCGAAGAATTCCAGGCAGGGGAGACCAAGAGCCTGCTGGGGCATGAAATCACTTATCGAGGACAGGACTTTGCAGAGGACGGTAAGGGAAAGGCCTATGTGTATGAGGTGGACGGGCAGGAAGTCCGGGCGCTCACCAAGCTGCACGCAAATGGTTCTGATGCTGCCCGAGAGCCTGCCATCTGCAGAACGCTGACCGGGGATATCTACATAGCGCCTACGCCGCCTAAGGAAACTGGGGTGGAGGAACTGACCCTGAAAAGGAAGCAGATTGCTCTGGCAGGAGAGGAAGCATATCTGTTGGAAGGTGTAGAGGGTGAGGAAGGACCCGGGGGGCATCTGAGGCTTACGGCAGAGATTTCCGTAACCAATGGCGATGTGGTTGAGACCATAAAGCCTGTTATAGAGGTATCCCAAAACCGCACGGGAAATTCTCAGCCGGTGAGCGTGCTGGAGGGCAAGAAGCGTGTGCGGTTGACAGGTATGACTGAAGACTACAAGAAGGTGCGTCTGGAGATCCTGCCTTCCCTGGCAGAGGCAGAGAAAGTGGCAGTTACCGCTTCTGTCAGCACGAAGCCTTATATCTGGCTGCTCTGGCTTGCTTGTATGGCAGTGGTTGTCGGCTGTCTGCTGGCAGTGAAGAAAAAGTAAAAAATATTTTTGCAACCAGCCGTTTTTGGCTGGTTTTTTTCTTATGCGTGTTGCTGGGGCAACATATACATTTTTGTTTCGATGATATAATCTAGATAAATCGGATTGGTGTGAAAATTTTATCAATAACAAAACAGGAGAGGAGGGAAGCGGTTTGGATGCAAAAGACTTGTTTCAGAAGCATACTTTGACTTGTATCGCCGGAGGCTTTGCCTTGGGACTGGTGGTGCTGGGAGTGGGAGCGGCCTTCAATTCTATTTCGGGGTCTCCCGAGTTCTGCGGCACCTGCCATGCCATGAAGGGAGAAGCGGCAAGTTTCAAGGAATCATCCCACAAGAACCAGCAATGTGTGGAGTGCCACCTGCCCCATGACAACACGGTAGTCTACTTCGTGGAGAAGGGACGCACCGGCATGGTGGACATGTACCATGAGCTCATGCGGGATTATCCGGCCCATATCAAGCTGTCGGAGGATGCTCACAAGATGGTGAATGACAACTGCCTGCGCTGCCACAGCGCCACCATGGGTGAAGTTCACGCCACCAAAGATGCTATGGACACCGGCGGCGATTGCCTGAAATGTCACAGCCGTATCGCGCACGGCTCGAATCATCTTGAAGGAGGGATAAAAGTTGAGTAAGATGCAGAAATACCTGGTGGGAATCGCAGCCATTTGCGTGCTCTTCTTCGGATTTGTCATCGTGCGCATTGGCATCGCCCAGCCCAACGACGAAAGCGTGAAGCTGGCCAAGATTTCCCATGAAAACTACGCTCACTTGGGCAAGGCAGCCTATAAGGATGCCTATCCTTTGGAGTACAATTCCTACATGAAGAATAATCTGGGCGGGGAGTCTCCCACGGGCTACGGCGGCAGCGACCCCGGTAAGTCCTATATCGAGATGCAGCCCGAGATTCTGGAAAACTTCAAGGGATACAAGTTCTCCGTCCAGTATGATGTGGCCCGGGGCCATACCTGGGCAGGGGTTGACCAGATCAATTCCCAGCGCATCCCGCCCCAGAAGGGCAACTGCATAGTCTGCAAGAGTTCCTGGATGTATGACAAATGGTACAAGGAAAGCGGCTGGGATTTTGCTTCCAAGCCCTTTATGGATGCTACCCCGCCGTTCACCGACAAGGATACGGTGGAGGGCACGGACCTCTACTTTGGCTGCTCTTCCTGTCATGATCCGGATACCATGGAACTGCGTGTTTATCAGCAGGGCTTTGTGGAATCCATGGCCATGAAGGGCATCGATATCAGCAAGGCATCCCATAATGAGATGCGTAGCTATGTCTGTGGCCAGTGTCACAATGAGTATTACTTCATGGCAGAGGATGGTAGGGTGCGTCATCCCTTCATTGCCGGCTGGGAGCCTGAGGAGCAGTTCAAGTTCTATCAGACCCAGAGCGAGCAGTTGGGTGCTTTCAAGCAGGACTGGGTACATCCTGACTCCAAGACTCCCATGCTGAAGGCCCAGCATCCTGATTTCGAAATCTGGAAGACCAGCGTCCATGCTGATGCAGGCGTCACCTGTGTGGACTGCCATATGCCCTATATGCGTGAAAGCGGCAAGAAGTACACTTCCCATTGGATGACCAGCCCCTTGAAGACGGTAGAGGAATCCTGCCTCAAGTGCCATGATGAGAGCAAGGAAACCCTTATCGCCCGGGTGAAGACCATCCATGACAATAACTACAAGCTCCAGCGCACTGCTGGACAGACCGTGGCCAAGGCCCATCTGGCTGTGAAGGCCGCCATGGAGGCCGGTGCTACTGATGAGCAGCTGGCTCCCGTGCGGTTGAAGCTTCGTGAAGCCCAGTGGTACTGGGATTGGGTAGCTGCTGAGAACGGCAATGGCTTCCATAACCCCGATAAGTGCATGCGCATCAGTGGCGAGGCCATCGACCTGGGACATCAGGTTATTGAAGAGGCCAACGCCATAGTGAAAGGCTCACTTTGATACAATTCCCCAATAAGGAAGGGCACTGCTGAAAGGCGGTGCCTTTCTTTTATTGGAATATCTTTGGGGGGAGTTGAAGTATTTTTGGTGATAAAATGTAAATTTGGAAATAATCATGGAACAGGGGCAGGTTTTTTCTGCCTTTTGCAGAAAAATAACAAAGTACAGGTGTGTAACCAGAAGGTCTTTCTTTGAAAGGGGAATGGCAATATGTATGGCATTATCGATATAGGTTCCAACACCATCCGTCTTAATATCTACCGCATGGACGGGGATAAGCCGGTGCTGCTTATGAGCAAGAAGGATTCCACGGGACTGGCCTCCTATATCCGTCATGGGCGTATGAACGAGGAAGGTATAGAGAGAGCCAGCATCGTGCTCAGTGAGTTTAACGGCCTTTTGAAGGCCTTTGATGTGGAGGGGCATGCTTTTGCCACGGCAGCGCTCAGGAATATCGACAATAGCGAGGAGGCTGTGGATCAGATCATGCGGGCCAGCGGCTTGCAGATCGAGGTCATCCCCGGAGAGAAGGAAGCAGAGCTGGACTTTGTGGGGGCCACCCGGGCCATGCACCTTTCTACGGGGCTGCTGGTGGATATCGGCGGCGCCAGCACGGAGCTGGTGGTATACAAGAACCAGAAGATGGAGAAGGCCTTCTCCATGCCTGTAGGCTCCCTGTCCATGTACAACGACTACGTGAGCCATCTGCTGCCCACCAAGAAGGAGCGCAAGGCTATCCAGGAGGCTGTGCTGGCAGCCATGATGGCAGACTCGGACTTCTTCGAGGGCAAGTTCAAGAAGATTGACGGCATCTGCGGCGTGGGCGGTACTGTCCGCGCCGCCTGCAAGCTGAACAATGCTCTCTTTAACCTGCCGCCCAACAACAGCGCCCGCCGTTGGGAAGGAGGCGAACTGTTTCAGGGCCACGCTGTAATTCCAGGTCAGCTTGGCGCGGGCATAGGCGCCGCTCAGTTTCGACCAGACAGACCGTTTCCTCTGGCGCACTCCCTGCAAGTCCGCCATCAGGTCCTCCACATACTTCAGCGCGCCATCGCCCCACTGGTGGGCCAGAGCATCCTGCACGCTGCTGGTGACGCCGTTGCGCTGGCCCTGTTCATC
>CAJOIN010000025.1 GCA_905234515.1 uncultured Selenomonas sp. | reverse complement strand
AGAGGATACCGCTAAGCTTAGGTCTTTGATGCCTGACCTGGTAGTGGTGGTAGCCTTTGGCCAGATCCTTTCCCAGGAAATATTGGATATTCCTAAGTACGGCTGTATCAATGTCCATGGCTCCCTGCTGCCCCGCTATCGTGGTGCTGCTCCCATGCAGTGGTGTATCATCAACGGTGAGAAGAAGACCGGTATCACCACCATGATGATGGATGCAGGTCTTGATACGGGAGATATGCTGCTGAAGAAAGAGCTTCCCATTGGTCCTGACATGACTTTGGAAGAAGTCCATGACGCTTTGATGGAAATGGGGGCAGAGGTTCTGCTGAAAACCATTGCAGAGCTCAGAGCAGGCACCCTAAAACGGGTTCCTCAGGCAGGTGAATCCAACTACGCTCCCATGCTGACCAAGGAAACGGGTCATATAGACTGGAGCAAATCTGCTCAGGAAATACACAACCTGGTCAGGGGGTTAAATTCCTGGCCTGGGGCTTATACCGGCCTTGAGGGACAGAAATTCAAGATATGGCGCACAAAGCTGATGGGGGAGAATGCTCCTGCAGACTCTGCCGCCGGAACCATTCTGGCAGCGGACAGCAGCCAGGGACTTAATGTGGCAGCAGGTGATGGTCAAGTGCTGGCTATCACGGAACTGCAGGCTCCCGGCAAGAAGAAAATGGAAACCGTTGCCTATCTTAGGGGCCATGAACTGCCAACAGGCAGCTGTTTTGCCTGAGTAAACTGTTGTGATTCCTTGGAGGAAGTATGTCGGATCAGGTTGTAGATGAGAAAAAGAAAATACCAGATCTTCTGCCCACCAAAGCAAAGAAACGCCTGTTTGTAGGCTATCTGAGCCTGGCAATACTGCTTTGCATGGCTATGTTGGCCTTGCTTTGGTATATAGCAGAGCCAGGGCTTAGGGGCATTTGGCAGCCATTGCCAGCCATAGTGGGGGGCGTGTTCATTTTAGTGACACTCCTCAGCTTATGGGGAATTGCTACCATTGTCTTTGCCGTATTGGGGCTTCCTTATCTGCCCTTCTTCAAGCGGCAGACATATGCCCTTATAAATGTGCTATTTCCATTGGCCGTAAGGATTGGCAGCATTTTTGGCATCAGCAGGAGACAGTTGGAGGGGTCTTTCATTACTGTCAGCAATCTCATGTTTGACCGCATGCAGATAAAAGTGCCAGCAGACAGGCTGCTGGTGATAACCCCCCACTGCCTGCAGCTGGCCACCTGTCCCCACAAGATTACCAGGGATCCCAATAACTGCAAGCGCTGCGGTGGCTGTGATATTGGTTCCCTTGTTACTTTGTCTCAGGAAATGGGCTTTCATTTCTTTGTGGCCACGGGAGGAACACTGGCTCGGCAGGTGGTGAAGGAAAAACGTCCCAAGGCAGTACTGGCCATTGCCTGTGAGCGGGACCTTATGAGCGGCATACAGGATGTATATCCCCTGCCAGCAGTGGGGGTGCTGAATATTCGTCCCAACGGCCCTTGCTACAATACCCACGTGGATATTGAGGAAGTGCGCCAAGAGTTGGAAAAACTCATCGAAAAGTGAATATGCAAATGACCAGGCGGGAATAATCCTGCCTGGTCATTTTTACGTCGTTTTATTTTCCCATGTAGCTGAAGTAGATGTCCCGCATTTCATCCCGGGTCTTGCTGGCGGGCCAGAGCTCACCAAGGGCCCCTTTGCGCATGCCAGAGGCCAGATGGTCATAGAGGTCATGGATATCCGGCTCCAGTCGTTGGATAAGTTCCTTTATCTCCTGGCGGATGGTATGGCCGTCATGGGGGCAGGGAGAGGGGACTGGTGTGAAGCCGTGATACTTGACTGCTTCCTGTATCTCCTGTTCCCTGAAGTAAACAAGGGGACGTATAACAGTAAGGTTTGTGCGATCAAGATAAGTGCTGGGTGTGAAGGTATGGAGCTGGCCTGAATAAAGAAGGCTCATAAGGAAGGTCTCCACTGCATCATCATGGTGGTGGGCATAGGCAATCTTGTTCAGACCATGCTCCACGGCGTATCGGTTCATGGCTCCCCGACGGAAAAAGGCACAGGTGAAGCAGGGCTGCTTGTCAGCCTGGGCTTTGATGGCTCCTGCAATGTCAACATCCACTGTATCATAGGGAATCTCCAATTCCTGGCAGAAGTCCTTGATACGCTTGGTATCGAAATCTGATGTAAATAGGGGATTGATGGTCAGGGCCGCCAAGCTGAAGTCCTTTTTCAAACGCTGGCGCATAATGGCCAGGGCGTAAGTGAGAAAAATGCTGTCTTTGCCGCCAGATACGCCGATGAGGATGCGGTCGCCCTCCTGAATCATATCAAATTCCACAATGGCCCGCATAAGCTTGCTGAAATACAGCTGAGGCAGATTGATTTTCATACTGTGTTTACCTTTCTTTTTGTTTGACTTGCTTAAAGGGCCGGGTCCTGGGCTAGAACCGGGGCGAGCTTTTCCTCATCTGGTGTGATATACAGGGTGCTCTGCTCCGTGAAAATGACGAAGCCAGGTTTGGCACCTGAGGGCTTCTTTACCCGGCGGACTTCCACATAATCCACGGGTACTGTAGAGGATCCTCGGGCCTTGCTGAAATACACCGCCAATTCTGCTGCCAGCAGCAGGGTCTCTTCTGCAGGCTCTGTGCCGCCGCAGCGAAGAATTACATGGGAGCCAGGGATATCCTTGGTGTGCAGCCATATATCGTTAAAACTTGCGGTCTTAAAGGTTAATTTATCGTTCTGGTAATTGTTTTTGCCCACCAGGATGGAGGTGCCATCTGGTGCATGGAAGTGGAAAGGGTGGGCAGGCTTGTCATTGTTCTTTTTCTTCAGCTTCTCCCGCAAGTAACCGCCGGATACGAGTTCGTTGTGTATTTCTGCAATCTCCGCCAGGCTGGAGGAAGCCAAAAGGGATGACTCTATACTTTCCAGGTAGCTGATGCTGAGCTCGCATTCCTTGCGCTGGTTTTGGAGCATTTCCTTGCCCCTTTTCAGCTTGTCATATTTCTTGTAGCAGGCCTGCATATTTTCCACCAGGGTCAGCCTTTGGTCGAGAGGGATGGTAATCATTTCCCCAGTTTCGCTGTATATATCAGTAACTGTTATCTCAGTATCTTCCCTGTCGTGGAATTGATACTGATAGGTCATCAGGTTGTCACCGCGTTTGCGGTACAGCTCAGCATTTTCAGCTTCATCAATTTCAGCATCCAATTTGACAAGTTTGTTTTCCGCCCGGTTCAGTTCATTTTTGACAAGCTTCTGGAACCTGTCTTTGTCAGGCAGAATATAGCTGCCATATAAAAGGTCTGCTTTCTCAAGCAGCTGGCTGATACTGTCAAAGGTAATGCACTCTGCCTCAGGCTGGTAATGCAACGGGAAGGAAGCCATGGCTGTCACTTTTTTGTTTTCTCCCAAAAGCAGGGTAGGGGAAAGCGACTCTGGTTGGACAGCATCCAAAAGCTCTTTCAATGCATCACTTATGGACTGGAAATCAACTTCTTCCAATTGGGATAAATGGGTACTGGCTGCCAATCCTGCAGAAAAACAAACCTCTTTGGCAGAAACAGGCCCAAATCCCATACATACTTCCAACAAAGCCTTATCCAGGCGCATATCTTCAGGTTGGGATTTTAAGGAAGACAAGACTTCCTCCAGAGAGGCATCAAAAAGATTCAGTTTATCCTGTCCGGGAGGCAGTTCATAGGCATCGCCTGGCAGCACAGTCCTAAAGCGGTTGCTGTTAGTGCCTACCTTGCGCAGGGCATCGAGAATTTGTCCATCTTGTACCAGAATTATGTTGCTGTACTTTCCCATCAGTTCCAACACCAGGGTTTTGGTGACAATCTGCCCGCCTCCAGCCAGGAAATCAATGTCAATAAGTATCAGGCGGTCCAGCCCATGCTGCCTGATGGCCGCGATACGTCCCGTTTCTATGTGTTTCCTCAGCAGCATGCAAAAGGCTGGCGGCTCAGGGGGATTTTCCATATTCTTTTCCAACAGGTGGGCAGAGGGATTTTGGGGACTTATGGAAATATGCAGCAGGTAATTCTGTCCCGGCTGGCGTATAGATAAGATGATGGATTGCTTATTGGGCTGAGTTATTTTGTCAATACGTCCACCCGAGAGAATATCATCAAGCTCTCTGGTCAGCGGACGCATAGAAAAGCCGTCAAGACTCATATTATGCCTCATTCTTTCTATGTTAATTGTAGTAAATTTTCATCTAGATTATAACATTTCCCTTCCTAAACGGTCAATTTTGTCCCTGCCAGGGTTGCAGAGACAGCTTAAAACAAGTAAAATAAATTAAATAATCGTAAAATCAAAGGAGGAAATCTCCCCATGAAGTTGAATTTCACGAAGTGGCAGGGATGCGGAAATGACTTTGTGTTGATAGACTGTTTGGAAAAGCCCTTGGAAGAGGATTATGCTGATCTGGCAAAAGCTATCTGTGACCGCCATTACGGAATAGGCGCAGACGGCATTTTGGTAGTTGAGCCGTCCAATAAGGCTGACTTCTGCATGCGCATCATCAATGCTGATGGCAGCGAAGCTGAAATGTGCGGCAATGGCATCAGATGTTTTGCGCGTTATCTTTATGACTACGGCAGGACAAAAAAACAGCAGTTCACCATTGAAACTGGTGCCGGTATCTTGGTACCTGAACTTCAGATAGAAGAAGGTCGTGTCACCGGTATTAAGGTAGATATGGGGGAACCAATACTGGCAGGGGAAGATATTCCTGTAGCTGGCTTTGGCAGGAATAAAGTCATAAATGAGACTCTGACTGTAGAAGGACACGAGTATAAGATGACTTGTGTTTCCATGGGCAATCCTCACTGTGTGATTTTTGTGGACGATGCTGATACCTTCCCCATAGAAAAGTTAGGCACTTTTTTTGAGCACCATATGGCTTTTCCCCGCAAGACAAATACGGAATTTGTCTCTGTCCGCGACCGCAGCCATCTTCGTATGCGGGTTTGGGAACGTGGGGCTGCAGTTACCCTGGCCTGCGGTACGGGATCCTGCGCCACTTTGGTGGCAGGCGTGCTGACAGACCGTACGGACAGGTTGGCTGAGATACAGCTTGACGGCGGACGCCTGATGGTGGAGTGGTCTGCCAATAATCATGTGTTTATGACCGGACCGGCAGAACTGGTCTTTGAAGGCTGTTTAGAGATATAATTATATCCACCAGGGAGGTTGGGGCATGGATATAAAACTTATTAATATCGGCTTTGGCAACATAGTAGCCGCCGGACGTATTATTGCGGTGGTAAGCCCTGACTCAGCACCTATCAAGCGCATCATTCAGGAAGCCAGGGAAAGTGAGCGTCTTATAGATGCCAGCTACGGCCGTAGAACGCGCTCAGTTGTCATAATGGACAGCGATCACGTTGTGCTGTCAGCGGTACAGCCAGAAACCATTGCTCACCGCATGGCGGGTGACACTGGTGATGATGCCAAGAATGAAGTAATATGAGAAGTATTAACCATAATTAGAGAAAGAAGAAGAGCTATGAAACAGGGATTATTGATTGTCGTGTCCGGACCCTCCGGAACGGGAAAAGGTACAGTCTGCGGCAAGCTCCTGGCAGAAACTCCTCAGCTGGCTTACTCCATTTCTGCCACTACCAGGCAGCCACGAGAGGGAGAGATTGACGGCGAGAACTACTATTTTATCAGTCGGGAAAAATTTGAGGAGGAAATTGCTGCAGGCGGCTTCCTGGAATACGCCGATGTATATGGAAATTATTACGGTACGCCATTGAAAAAAATTGAAGAGCGCCTTAACGCAGGACAGGATATCTTATTGGAAATAGATACACAAGGTGCCCTGAACGTGATGAAAAAATGCCCTGAGGGCATTTTCATCTTCCTTCTGCCTCCTTCCATGGCAGAACTTGAGCGCCGTATACGAGGAAGAGGTTCTGAAACCACTGAAACCCTTGCCAGGCGCATGGGCGCAGCCAAAGCGGAAATCGCCGCCGGACGTAAGTATACCTATGTGGTGGTTAACACTACGGTAAATATGGCGGTCAAAAACATACAGTCCATTCTCATTGCGGAACACAGCCGTGTGGATCGCAATGATGATGCATTTGATATCTAAAAATAAGCATGAGGTGTAATTTATGAAAGCTAATAAAGAAGTTGTAATGAGCATGGTTAACCCTTCCACAGATGACCTGATGAAGAAGGTCAAGAGCCGTTATGGGCTGGTGGTACTTGGTGCCAAGCGTGCCCGTCAGCTTCTGGACGGGGAAGAACTCAAGGCCACTCAGGCCAGGTCTACCAAAACCGTAACCAACGCCCTGGAAGAAATTGTCGAAGGGAAAATTGGCTACAGCATTGACAAGACTGTAGTGTAAGCTATGAACACATCTGTATTGCAGGGGAAAAAGATTGTCGTTGGTGTTACCGGTGGTATTGCTGTCTACAAAGCCGTAGATGTTGTAAGCAAGCTTAGAAAAGCTGGTGCTGAAGTTCATGTCATGATGACCCGTGAGGCTACAGAATTTGTAACTGAGCTGACTTTTCGGGAAATCAGCGGCCAGCCAGTGGCTCAGGATATGTGGGCTAAAGTGCAGCAGTATAATGTGGAACATATTGCCCTGGCCAATCTGGCAGATTTGATGCTTATTGTGCCGGCCACAGCTAATATTTTGGCCAAGGCTGCCCAGGGCATCGCTGATGATTTGGTGACCACAACCCTGCTGGCCACCAAGGCGCCTCTATTTTTTGCTCCAGCCATGAATACCAACATGTTGGAGCATCCTGCTACCCAGCATAATCTGACTTTGCTGCGGGAGAGGGGCGCTCATATCATTGAACCGGCCACGGGCCATCTGGCCTGTGGCGTTGAGGGCAAGGGACGTCTGCCTGAGCCTGCGGTCATAGTGGAAGCTGTCCTTGATTACTTTGCTGAAGCGAAGTCCCTGCAGGGGAAAAAGGTTCTTGTCACTGCAGGCGGCACAGAAGAGCCTCTTGATCCTGTACGCTTTTTGGGAAACCGTTCTACAGGACGCATGGGCTATGCCATAGCTGAAGCAGCAGCCAGGCGCGGTGCTGAGACTATCCTTGTTACCGGTCCTACGGGACTGGATCTCCCTGTTGGGGTACGGGCTATCAAAGTCCGCTCTGCCCGGGAAATGGAACAAGCAGTATTGGAAGAATATGACAGTACAGATGTGGTTATCAAAGCTGCGGCTGTGGCGGACTACCGTCCTAAGGAAACATCTTCCCAAAAAATCAAAAAGAGTGATGGGGAGCTGACCCTTACTTTGGTGCGCAACCCTGACATCCTCTATGAACTGGGACAGAAAAAGAAACATCAGCTACTGGTGGGATTTGCCGCTGAAACCAATGATTTGGAAGATTATGCCAAAAAGAAGCTGGAAAAGAAGAATCTGGACTTTATCGTGGCCAATGACGTGTCTGCCAAGGATGCCGGCTTTGGCACTGATACCAACAGAGTGCAGATATTCTACCGGGACGGCAGGGAAGAAAGCCAGCCTTTGATGTCCAAAACAAAACTGGCTGGTCTGATTTTGGACAGAGTTAAGGAACATTTAAATGAAATGTATGAGGGAATAGACTTATTTTCCAAGGGATAAGCCCATTCCTGCTTGACAACTGTCTGAAAATAGTTTATGATTTTATCCATAAGTTATTGAACTGAATATTTCCTCATCAAGAGCGACGGAGGGACAGGCCCGATGAAGTCGCGGCAACCATTGGAGATTTCCAAAACGGTGCCAATTCCTTTAGGCGTGACCTATAAGATGAGAGTACGTGAATAAGAGGACTCTCATTACAGGGAGTCCTTTTCTTATTGCCCTTTCTAAAGGCGGGGAAATTATTCAGTGCTCATTTGCAAAGGAGGCAAAAAATATGAGCAAGAAACGCATGCTGTTTACTTCCGAGTCCGTAACGGAAGGGCATCCTGACAAAATGGCCGACCAAATTTCCGATGCCATTTTGGACGCTATTATTGCCAAGGATCCTCAGGGCCGTGTAGCCTGTGAAACTCTGGTGACCACAGGACAGGTTCATGTGGTAGGTGAGGTGTCCACCACCTGCTATGTAGATATCCCCAAGATTATCAGAAAAACCGTGCAGGATATCGGTTATACCCGGGCTAAATATGGCTTTGACTATGCTACCTGCGGCATCCTGGTTTCCCTGGATGAGCAGTCACCGGATATTGCCCAGGGTGTCAACAAGGCCTTGGAGGCTCGCGAAGGGGAAATGTCTGAGGAGGAAGCTACCGGTGCCGGCGACCAGGGTATGATGTTCGGCTATGCCACTAATGAGACTCCTGAGTTTATGCCTTTGCCCATTGCTTTGGCACATCGCCTGTCCCGCCGCCTTACCGAGGTACGCAAGAATGGTACTCTGCCTTATCTCCGTCCCGATGGCAAAACCCAGGTAACGATAGTTTATGAGGAAGGCAAGCCTGTGGCTGTGGATACCATCGTTATCTCCACCCAGCATGATGAAGAGGTGTCTTTGGAGCAGATTCGCAAGGATTTGATTGAGCAGGTAATCAAACCTATTGTGCCGGCAGATTTGCTGCAGGATGACACCCGTATTTTTGTGAACCCCACAGGCAAGTTCGTTATCGGTGGCCCCCAGGGTGACGCAGGTCTTACTGGCCGTAAGATTATTGTTGACACCTACGGTGGCTGGGCTCGCCATGGCGGCGGTGCTTTCTCTGGCAAGGATCCCACTAAGGTGGACCGCAGTGCCGCCTATGCCGCCCGCTATGTGGCCAAGAATGTTGTGGCCGCTGGCCTGGCTGACAAATGCGAGATTCAGCTGGCTTATGCCATTGGTGTGGCAAAACCTGTGTCTGTTATGGTGGATACCTTCGGCACCAATAAGGTTGAGGAAGAGACGATTGAGGAACTGGTGAGCAAGCATTTCGATCTGCGTCCCGCAGGCATCATCAAGATGCTTGACCTGCGTCGTCCAATTTACCGCCAGACCGCAGCTTATGGTCATTTTGGCCGTACAGATGTAGACCTGCCTTGGGAGCATACGGATAAGGCAGACACCCTGCGCAAGGAAGCAGGTCTTTAACTCAGATATTATTCAGAGGCTATGGAGAAGCTTAGCGGCTTTCCATAGCCTTTTATGTATGGTTTCATTGCCAAAGCTTAAGGAAACGTGATAAAATATCTAACATGTGTATTCAGATTTAACGTGACTTTTTAGTCTTGAATAAATCAAGTTTTAAGCTGCAAGAAAGTAGAGGGAGAACCTTGGTTGAATTATTAGCACCGGCAGGCAGTCGTGAGGCACTTATTGCTGCGGTGGAAAGCGGCGCCAATGCCGTATATCTGGCAGGGAGCATGTTCGGGGCCAGGGCCTATGCCAGCAACTTCGATGAGGATGGCATGAGAGAGGCCATCCGCTTTGCCCATTTGCGTGGTGTCCTTATCAATGTGGCAGTGAACACCATTGTAGGGGATGAGGAAATACCAGCCCTGCGTGATTACCTGCTCTTTTTGTACGAAGCTGGGGCAGATGCAGTGTTGGTACAGGATTTGGGCGTGGCCAAGATTGCCCGGGAGACAGTACCAGAACTGCCCCTCCATGCCAGTACCCAGATGACGGTCCATAGCCTGGAGGGCGTGCTGGCTCTGCAGGAGCTGGGGTTTGCCCGTGTGGTGCTGTCCCGTGAGCTTTCTCTTAAAGAAATACGCCATATCTGCAGCCACTGCCAGGTGGAAATTGAGGTCTTTATGCATGGCGCCCTTTGCGTGTGCTATTCAGGACAGTGCCTAATGAGCAGCATGATTGGCGGGCGCAGCGGCAATCGTGGCCGCTGTGCTCAGCCCTGCCGTCTGCCCTACGACCTGGTGGACGAAAATGGTCATGATTTGCTTCAGGACAAGGCGGGAAAATACTTGTTATCTCCCAGGGATATGAATACCATCGAAATTATTCCTGAACTTATTGAAGCCGGGGTAGCTTCTCTGAAGATTGAAGGCCGCATGAAGCGCCCTGAGTATGTGGCTACTGTGGTAAGTACTTACCGTGAGGCTATTGACCGTCATTATGCTGGAGAAGGTTATCTGGTAACCCAGCAGGAAAAGGACAATCTGGCCCAGATCTTCAACCGGGACTTCACCACAGCATATCTTCTTGACCGGCCTGGTAAAGAAATGATGAGCGACCGCCGTCCCAATAACCGTGGCCTGATGGTGGGACGGGTGGAAAGTTATGACGGCCAGTCCGCCCAGGTGACTGTGAAGCTGTCCGGAGCTTTAGCCCTTGGGGATCAGGTGGATTTTTGGGTCAAGGTAGGGGGCAGAGTCACTGCTGACATCAAGGAACTTTGGGATGCCACGAACAGGAAGATTGACAGGGGCGAAACTGGGGAACTGGTAAAGTTTGTCCTGCCCAAAGCTGTTCACCCTCACGACCGGCTCTTTAAGGTCTATGATGGGGCCCTGATGGAAAAGGCAGAGAAAAGCTACAAAAGTGGTTCACCTATACGACGCATACCCGTTACGGCAGAAGTTTTTGTGGCAGAGGGTAAGCCTTTGGCCATTACTTTTAGGGACAAGGAAGGTCATGAGGCTGTGGCTGTTACGGAATTCCTTGCTGAAGCTGCCCTGAAGCGTCCCCTTAGCGAAGAGATTATCCGGAAACAAGTTGACAGACTGGGGACTTCAGTATTTGCTTTAACAGACCTCGTCTGCCATATCGAGGGAGCCGTCATGGTGCCTATGAGCGAGATCAACGAAGCTCGCCGCAAAGCCACGGAAGCTTTGGAACAACAGCGGCTGGCAGACCTGCCTCCCTACAAGTACCCTGCTGCTCCAAAGGCTTGGCCGATGGGGGAGGGCCACTCCGTTAAGCTGCCCAAGTCAAGTTTGATGGTCAGCGTAGATTCTCTTGAACAGATGGAAGCTGCCATAGCAGGAGGGGCCGACGGCATTCTCTTTGGTGGGGAAAGCTACCATCATAAGCAACTAAATAATGAAGATTACCCAAAAGCATGGAAGATGGCAAAAGAAGCAGGTGTGCGTTTTGACCTCAATACCCCAAGGATTCTCAGAATGAATGCTCAAAAGTCCTTAGAAAATCTTCTGACTGGCAGCCTGGATTTTCCTCCTGCTGCCATCCATGTCCATAACATCGGTGTTCTTCATTTAGTCAGGAATTTGACAGATTTCCCCATTCATGCTGATTACTCCCTGATTTCATATAATGAAACAGCTTTAACCGCCATGCAGGGATTGGGAGTGGTTGAGGCCACCTTGTCTCCTGAGCTTAACGAAGGACAGATGAAAAAACTGGCTAAGGAAAGCGCCCTGCCTCTTACTGCTATTGTGCACGGCAGGCTGGAGCTGATGATCTCCGAATACTGCGTGACAGGCAGCT
Organism: uncultured Selenomonas sp.; assembly: GCA_905234515.1. Lineage (GTDB taxonomy): Bacteria > Bacillota > Negativicutes > Selenomonadales > Selenomonadaceae > Selenomonas_B. The sequence continues at coordinate 1,747 of CAJOIN010000025.1, read as the reverse complement.
TCCTGGGAGGCGCGGGGAAAAAGCCCTGCAGCCGTCCTTGTCAAAAGGGGAAATATTTCTTGAAGGACAGAAAAGAAGCCCTCTTCCCCCTGGTCATGGACCAATACTGTCATATGCATGTACTGAACAGCAAGACCCTGTCCATGCTGCCCCATGCCATGAAATTCCTGCCGGCAGGTATAAGCACCCTGCGCATAGAGGGAAAATATTTTTCTCCTGGGGAATTGGAGAAAATCACCCGGGCCTACAGGAAGGCCATGGCCTTGCCCAAGGAGCTGGATGAAGCCCAGCAGGCCTGGCTGGAACAGCAGGAGGGCAAAGATATCACCAGGGGACATTTCTTCCGTGGTGTACTTTAATACAGAGGTAAATCAACTTTATGGAACAAGAAGCTTTTAAGACATTAGCTTACGATAAAATCAAAGAAATGCTCACCGCCTGTGCCAGTTCCAATTTAGGCAAGAAACTGGCAGAAGACTTGCTGCCCAGTTCTGATTTTGAAGAAGTATCAGGCTGGCTGGCAGAAACGGATGAAGCAGTGCAGATACTGGAAGCTACCACTCCACCCTTGGGGGGCATAAGGGACATTACTCCCAGCCTTCACAAGGTGGAGCTGGGGGCTACCCTGGACCTTGGAGAATTGGTGGAAGTGCGCAGCACCATGTACGCTATGCGCAATGTGAAGTATTTCTTCCGTGACCTGGGGCTTGAGGTGCCTATTTTGAAAGAACTGGCCCGGGGCATGGAAATCCTGGGGGAGCTGGAGCGCCATCTGGAAAATACCATTGATGAGCACGGCAATATACGGGAAGATGCCAGTGTGGAACTTCGACGCATCAACCGGGAACTGAGGGGCACACAGGGACGCATTAAGGATAAGATTTCCAGCATTCTCCATTCCACGGAATACCAGAAGTATTTCCAGGATGCCATTGTGACGGTGCGGGATGAGCGCTATGTTATTCCTGTGAAGCAGGAATACCGTGCTCACTTCCCAGGCATTGTCCATGACCAGTCTGCCAGCGGCTCAACCCTGTTTATCGAGCCTATGGCGGTAGTGGAGATGAATAATGATGTAAAACAGCTTGTGCTGGCCAGACAGCAGGAAATGAACCGTCTGCTCAGGCAGCTTTCCCAGGAGATACTGCGCCATCATGAAGCACTGGGCTATAACTGCGAAATTTTGGCGGAGGTGGATTTTTCCTTTGCCAAGGCTAAGTTGGCCAGAGAAATGGAAGCTGCCCGGCCCAAGCTCAACGATGAGGGGCGCACTATCCTTAAGCAGGCTCGTCACCCCCTGATCAATAAGGAAAAAGTGGTACCCATAGATATAGTGCTGGGTACGGACTACTCCATGCTGCTGGTTACGGGCCCCAACACTGGTGGCAAGACCGTTAGCATGAAGACTCTGGGGCTTCTGGTGCTCATGGCACAGTCTGGCCTGTACCTGCCTACTGCCCCTGATTCGGAACTGGCAATCTATCAGAATGTGTATGCTGATATTGGTGATGAGCAGAGCATCGAGCAGAGCCTGTCAACCTTCTCCGCCCACATGACCCATATTGTTAAAATCCTTGGCCAGGTTGAAAAGGAAGATTTACTGCTGCTAGATGAGCTAGGAGCAGGTACGGACCCGGAGGAGGGGGCGGCCCTGGCCATGTCCATCTTGGAAAGGCTGCTGGAAATCGGCACTGCCACCCTGGCCACCACTCATTACTCTGAGCTGAAAACTTTTGCTTACAGCCGT
>CAJOIN010000024.1 GCA_905234515.1 uncultured Selenomonas sp. | reverse complement strand
TATTCTTCATAGCTATCAAAAAGGCTGGCATAAGCTATATAAGGGAAGGATGAGTTTGTGAATCTGTTAAGTTGTGGTGATAAACTGGATATACGCCTCTGGAGCGAGGAGGTTCAGGGTATTTCTGATGCGGGTAAACATTATACCAGTATGATTTTTGATATACCCGATGACAAAAACATCCTCGTTTTCCGCAAAATTATCCACCGTCAAAGCCTGCTCTTCCGCATATGCTGTTGCCGGCAGACTACTGCCCATATATGCGCAGGCCGCCAGCGCCAAACCGCAAACCACTGCCTTCTTCAACTTTACCACTCCCAAGATTTCGCTTTATCATATAAAACCAAACTTTTTCATTCTAACCTCTTCATTATAGCGAAAAGAGCTAATACCGTCAATGAAGAGAGGCTTATCTTTTGGACTTGTAAAACCTCCTCTTTCCTTCGAATAAATCAATACAAACAGGACCGATGTGAAACATTGTTTTATCTTGTTTCGTTTTTTTTCATTTCTTTTGAAACACCATTCCAGAACTGTCTGAATCCCTTGAACACACAGAATCTCTATGCTATATTGAAGTCACTCCAAAGGAAAAAAGCCCCGGCGCGCAGGGGCCAATGAAATTTATCATTGTATTTTGGGAAAGAGAGGACTTATTTCATGACGAAACAAGAGATGTTCGACAAGTTTGTCGAATTCATGGCTCGCTTCGCTGAGTACAAGGCGGTAGCAGCACTCCGTGACGGCTTCATCATGACCACGCCGTTCACCATCTGCGGTTCACTTTTCTTGCTCATTGCCAATCTGCCCATCCCGGGCTATCCCGAATTCATGGCAGGCCTCTTCGGCCCCCACTGGACTGATCCCCTGAACGCCGTTGCAGGCGGTACCTTCAACATCCTGGGCATCATTGCGGTGCTGGCCGTTACCTACAAATATGTAGAAGCTGAGAACTGTGACGCCATCATGGCCTCCATCCTGGCCCTGGCCGCCTTCGTCATCGTTATGCCTGCCTCTGTGCCCGTGGAAGGCGGTGGCGTGGCTGACAACGTGATTCCGAAACTCTGGGGTGGCAGCAACGGTGTTATCACCGCCATCCTGATTTCTTTCTTCACTTCCTACGTCTTCTGCTGGTGCGAAAAGAACCATATCGGCATCAAGATGCCTGCGGCCGTACCCGGCGGCGTAGCCAGAGCCTTTGAGGCCCTGACCCCCGGCGTCATCCTCTTTACTGCTGCTGCTGTAGTCTACGGCCTCTGCCATTTCATGGGCGCCACCACTTTCCCGGAGCTGATTTTCGCCGTAATCCAGACCCCGCTGCAGGGCTTGTCTGACACGGTTATCGGCGGCTCCATCTTCTCCCTGCTGATGACCGTGCTCTTCTGGGCCGGCATCCACGGCCCCAACGTGGTAGGCGGCATCCTGAACCCCCTGATGATTGCCAACTCTTTGGACAACCAGAAAATCCTTGATGCAGGTCTGAGCCTTATCGGCAACCCCGATGCTCATATCCTCACCATCCAGATTACCGATACCATCATGAAACCCGGCGGCTGCGGCGCCACCTTCGGCCTGCTGATTGCCAGCTACCTGGTGGCACGTTCCCAGCAGATGAAGACCATCACCCGTCTGGGCACGGTCCCCGGCCTCTTCAACATCAACGAGCCCATTATCTTTGGTCTGCCCATCGTGTTCAACCCCTATATGCTGGTTCCCTTCTGCCTGGCTCAGCTGGCTACCATGCTGATTGCCTATGGCGCCATTGCCGTTGGCTTTATGGCTCCCTTCAGCGCCATCCAGGTGCCCTGGACCACGCCTCCCATCATTGCCGGCTTCCTCATGAACGGCTGGCAGGGCGCTGTGGTGCAGATTATGGGCCTTGCCGCTGCCACCGCCATCTACTTCCCCTTCGTGAAAGCCCAGGATAATGCTTTCTACAAGGAGGAACAGGGTACTGAGGCTGAGGAAAACAATGACAACCATGTTGCTCCGGCAACTATGAACAACTGATATAAAAGGAGTGCTTTACCATGAAAAAAATCATTCTGCTCTGCGCCGCCGGTATGTCCACCTCTATGCTGGTGAAGAAAATGCAGGAAGCTGCCGCCGCTGACAGCTACGAGTGCGAAATCGCCGCTTACCCCACCTCCGAGGCCAAGGACAAGGCTTCTGATGCTGACGTGATTCTCCTGGGGCCCCAGGTCCGTTTCTCCAAGGGCAAGGTGGAGGAAGCCTGCCCGGGCATTCCCGTGGAAGCTATCGACATGAAGCTCTATGGCCGCATGGACGGCAAAGGCGTGCTGGCCGCTGCCAAGAAACTGATTGGGGACTGAGGAGGAGAAAGGCACAATGGAAGGTTTAGAACTTACTGCATTTCAAATTATCTCCAATGTAGGCTCTGCCCGCAGCTCCTACATCGAAGCTATCCACAAGGCCAAGGCCGGCGACTTTGAGGGGGCTGAAGCCCTCATCAAGGAAGGGGACGAAATGTTCGTGGAAGGGCACAACGCCCACGCCGGACTTCTCCAGCAGGAAGCCGAAGGCGGCCCCGGCAGCACTCTTTCCCTGCTGATTCTCCACGCAGAGGACCAGCTCATGAGCGCCGAGGGCTTCAAGACCATCGCCCTGGAGTTCATTGATGTATACAAGAAATTCGAGAAACTTGAGAAATAATTAAGGAGACTTAGATAATGGCTTTTTCCAAAGGATTCTTATGGGGCGGCGCTGTGGCTGCCCATCAGCTGGAAGGCGGCTGGCAGGAAGGCGGCAAGGGTGTCAGCGTGGCTGATGTCATGACCGCAGGCCGCCATGGAGTACCCAGGGAAATCACCGAGGGCGTGCTCCCCGGCAAGAACTACCCCAACCATGAGGGCATAGATTTTTACCACCGCTACAAAGAGGACATTGCCCTGCTGGCAGAAATGGGCTTCAAGTGCTTCCGCACCTCCATTGCCTGGACCCGCATTTTCCCCAAGGGGGATGAGACGGAGCCCAACGAGGAAGGCCTGAAGTTCTATGATGACCTCTTTGACGAAATGCACAAGTACGGCATGGAGCCGGTCATCACCCTTTCCCATTTCGAGATGCCCTACCATCTGGTCACCGAGTACGGCGGCTGGAGAAGCCGCAAGCTGGTGGATTTCTTCGTCCGCTTCGCTACCGTCTGCTTTGAGCGTTACAAGCACAAGGTCAAGTACTGGATGACCTTCAACGAAATCAACAACCAGCGTGAGCTCAACGTGCCCTTCACCGCTTTCACCAACTCCGGCATTCTCTACAAGGCTGATGAGGACAAGAAAGCCGTCATGTACCAGGTGGCACACCATGAGTTCGTGGCCTCTGCCAAGGCAGTCATTGCCGGCCACAAGATCAACCCGGACTTCCAAATTGGCTGCATGCTGGCCATGACCCCGGTTTATCCTGAGACCTGCCGTCCCATGGACCAGATTGCGGCCCTGAAGGAAATGGACAAGAGCTTCTTCTTCGGCGACGTACACGTGCGCGGCCACTATCCCTCCTATGTGCTTCGCGAATGGGAGCAGAAGGGATACAAAGTTGAGATGGAAGACGGGGACCTGGAGATTCTCTCCGAAGGCACCGTGGACTACTACGCTTTCAGCTACTACATGAGCCATGTCACCACCTCCGTGGAGGAGCGCAAGGAAAACCTCCAGGGCGGCTTCTTCGACGGGGTCAAGAACCCCTATATCGAAGAGTCCGACTGGGGCTGGCCCATTGACCCCGTCGGCCTGCGCTACATGCTGAACGTGCTCCAGGAGCGCTATGAGCTGCCCCTGATGATCGTGGAGAACGGCATCGGCCTCCACGAGACTCCCGAGGCTGACGGCACCATCAACGACGACGCCCGCATCGCCTACTTCCAGGCCCATATCGCCGAGATGAAGAAGGCTGTGGAAGAAGACGGCGTAGACCTCATGGGCTACTGCCCCTGGGGCCCCATCGACCTGGTGTCCGCAGGCACCGGCGAAATGGAAAAGCGCTACGGCTTCATCTACGTGGACAAGGACAACGAGGGAAAAGGCACCCTTGAGCGTTCCCGCAAAAAGTCCTTCTACTGGTACAAAAAGGTCATCGAAAGCAACGGCGAAGACCTGTCCGTCTAAACACAAAAACTGGGGCTGTGAAATAACACATACCTAATTGGATTACTTATTTGCCCTATCTCTGTTGAAGGTGCTGTTCGCCAGCGAGATATCAACTATCCGGCGTATATGCAAGGCATTGATTATGGCACAGGCGTGACCTACATAATAGGTCACAATCCACCTGACTCAGATACCGTATGTACAGCCATTGCATATGCAAATCTGAAACGAGAATTAGGCATAAATGCAGAGGCTCGGATTGCTGCACATCCAAATGCAGAAACGGCCTACGCCCTAAGATATTTTGGCGTCAAAGAATCTTTGGTGCTTGAAAATGCATCTGGCCAAAACATTATTCTTGTAGACCATAATAGCTTTGCCCAAGCAGTAAAAGGCATGAAAAGTGCCAATATATTGGAGGTGCTCGACCATCATAATATGATTGGCGATATAAAGACCTCGGCTCCCATTTACTACCGCAATATGCCGGTAGGCTGTACTGCCACCATCGTTTGGTTGGAATATATTGAGGCCAATGTCCCTATCAAAAGGGATATGGCCGGTATGATGCTTTCGGCAATATTATCCGATACCGATAACCTGCAAAGCAGTACAACAACAGATCTGGACAGGCAGGCGGTATACAGCCTTGAGAAAAAAGCAGGTATTAACGATAGAACAGCCTATTTCCTTGCTATGGAAAAAGAATTCGCTGCCTATAAGGATATGTCGGATAAAGATATTTTCTATTCCGATTACAAGGAGTTTATGATAAATGGTATTTCTTACGGTTGTGCCACAGTTGTTGCATTAACACCCGAAAAAAGGCACGCTCTGGAGAAAAGGCTCGGCGATTGGATATCGAAAAATTACTCTACACAAAAAATGGATATGCTCTTCTTAAAAATCCATGACCTTGAAACATACGCAGCAACTATTTCCTGCTATGGTGACGGTGCTCTGAAATGCGCTGCTGAAGCCTTCGGCAATGTCGAAGAAAATAAGATTGTCCTCGAGCGTAACCTTTCACGGAAAAAGGTAGTCCGTCTCCTTCAGCCACAAATAGAAAAATGGGCAAATAATCCAACCAAAAACCAGGTTGCACGTGAATAAAGGGGGTAATAATGGTTAACTTATAGATGAGCTTTTTCTTTGATATATTTACGAGCCTTGATTGCATATTCAAGCGGGTTAGGGTGCCCATGTGGTGATGATAGGTCATGACCATACCCATCTCTGCAGCCACTTTGCCCAATTTATCTAGGCCTTCGCAGAGTAGTTTCCACTGCTCTGCTGTGAAAAGCAACTATTGTCTTAACGCCACAAATATGATATAGTATGTCCAATAGCATATACGGCTGTGTAGGAGCCGTGCCGTTTCGGCGGCAAAAAATCGACGTGGAGAGCCTCAGTGGCTTTCCGCCCTTTTTAGGGAACGTCGATTTTTTTATTGCTCAAAAAGAGTATGGAGGTACGATTATGCGCAGATATCAAAAATTATTGGCTTTGACTTTGGTGGGGACAGGAGCATTTATGCTGCCGGGCGCTTTGCCGGTACAGGCAGCCACCGTACAGGCTGGTGACGTGCAGGCAGTGGCTGCCGCTCATGGCCTGCAAAAAGTCACGGCTGTAACTCGCGTCTACGGCAGCGGCGAACAAGTTGCCGCTGCGATTTTAGAATATCCTAAAGCACTTTTGCCATCAGCCGTAAAGCCAACGGACTTTGCTGTATCCGGCAAAGAGATTACAGCGGTAAGGGTAACCGCTAAACCGGAACTTACAGACAAAGCACAGACAGGGCGCTATGTTATCCTGCAGTTTGCCCAGCAGAACAATGTCTATGATGGTGATTTAAGCAAAAAGCCTGGGCGTCAGCCAAAACCTGCTGATGATAAAAACGGCCGGGGCACTGATGCGCCCCGCCAATCCAACAGAAAACTGCCGGAATTATCCCTGCAGGTACAACAGGTGCGCCCTCTTACCGCTATTGACGGCACCACCTTTGCCCCGCTGACTTTATCCGCAACAGAGGTAAATGAGCCGGACATGGAACGTTTCCAGCAATATGAATATACCGATAAGCAAGTGGGCGCCACGATTCCCTATAACCTATACCTGCCTCAAAATTATGACCCCAAGAAAAAATATCCGCTGCTGTTTTTTGTGGCTGATGCTAGTGCCAACATCAACGCGATAAAAACGCCGCTGTTCCAAGGCAACGGTGCCACCGTCTGGGCCAGTGACAGCGAACAGACCAAACATGAATGCATTATCCTTGCACCGCAGTACACCGCCGACTTGGTTGACAAAATCGGCATGATGACCACTGATGAAAATGTCTGGACACCGGGACTTACCCTTGTGTCCGATTTGCTCCAAGATGTGATTGCGCGTTACAGCGTAGACAAAAACCGCATCTATGGCACCGGCCAGTCACAGGGCGGCATGGCCAACATTGCCATCAGCGATAAATATCCGGATTTATTTGCCGCACAATGGCTCGTAGCCTGCCAGTGGAATGTGGAAGAAATGGCTGCCATGAAGGACAAAAAGCTCTGGATAACCGTCTGTGAAGGCGATACAAAAGCCTTCCCCGGCATGAATGCCGCAACAGCCCTTTGGGAATCCCTGGGCAGCAAAGTCGCGCGAAATAAGACCTTTTGGGACAGTCATGCAAGTATGACGGAAATCAATAAAAATGTCAAAGACCTGGCAGCTGCCAATGCGCCTATAAATTACTCCGTCTTTGCCGGCGGCAACCACATGTATACCTGGTCATTCGCCTATGATATCGAGGCTATCCGCGACTGGCTGTTTCAGCAGCGCAAAGAGGACAAGCAAGGACAACACAGCCTGCTTGCCAAAGCATTACAGGATGCCGGTCTTGCCGCCTACAACGCCGGCGATTATAAAAAAGCACTCGCAAATTTCATAGCTGCCAACAAAAAAGGGCACATGAAAGCCCCTCGTTATATAGGCCTTTGCTACGAACACGGCTACGGCGTAAAAGCCAATGCCAAAGAAGCCGCCAAATGGTACACCATTGCCGCCGAGCGGGGCGATATTACAGGTACGTATTATTTAGGACGGCTTTTCGAAACCGGCAACGGCGTTTCTCAGGATTACAGCAAGGCGCTGAACTTATATCAAAAAGCTGCCCAACGCGGTGACATTATCGCCGCCCCGGCCATGGCAGCTTTGGGGCATATGTATGAAAACGGACTGGGCGTAGAAAAAAATTCGCAGAAAGCCCAGGAATGGTACACCAAAGCAACAGCCACCGGCTACAAGCGATGACCTGTTATGCGATAAAAAATAATCTTTCACACCAAAAAAGAGGCTGTGAATATTATCTTTTTGTATTGATTGGATAAATGCGCTAAATTCTTCCTGTAAGTCTGAATCCAACTCATCGTAATCTTCCAAATGATATACTTTGCCATTGATATAACTACGAGCAGCATCATCAGAATTTACATTATATGTTTTTGGACTATACTCTATTGATCCATCTGGATAAATTAGTTGAGGATTATCTGCATTATCCTCGACCTGTACCCAAACAGCTAAATCTTTTTCAATTTTCCGCCACTTTTTGTATGATTCTTGCAGATAATTTTTCGACAGCAGTTGATTATATTCAGAGTTATCTTTTTCTATCTTTCTAAAAAATCGGCGATTTCCGCCTTTAAGATTGGGGTCAGGCTATGCAGCACCGCGACCTCTGCTCTGGCTTGCCTGGCAATCTTGCGGCTGCCTGCCATAACGGGCGGGAGCAACATCTCCCGCCGCATTAAAAGGCCATTGTCCCGGCGGTGTCTATCGACAAAGCCGGAACAATGGCCTTATAATATTATACAAAAGCTCACGTAAAAAAATTTGTTAGAAAGGATGTCCCTATGACTTTAGAAAATAAGCTAGGAATCAATGACGCTTTGGAACTCGCTCATGAAGAAGAACGCCTGACTAAAAAACGCGCTCTTGAATTGTTCGACAAAAAAATCCTTGATTCCTTCGAAGTAGGCACCTTTGCGGGGCTGAAGGATATACACGGCTACTTGTTTCAAGACGTATACTACTTCGCCGGAAAGATACGCACGGTTAATATCGCCAAGGGACATTTTCGTTTTGCCCCGGTTTTATATCTTGAAGAAGCCTTACGTAATATCGATAAAATGCCTCAAGATACCTACGAACACATTATCGAGAAGTACGTGGAGATGAATGTTGCCCATCCCTTCCGGGAGGGAAATGGCCGTAGCACACGCATCTGGCTGGACGCCATTATGAAGAAAGAACTGGGCAAGGTTGTTGACTGGAACAAAATAGATAAAGAAGACTACTTGTTAGCTATGGAACGCAGCCCCGTTCGCAACAAGGAAATAAGTCTGCTTCTAAAAGAAGCTTTGACCAATGAGATTGATGACCGGCAGGTGTATATGAAGGGAATTGACGCCTCCTATGGATATGAAGGGTATAGCACCTTCAAGACCCGTGACTTATCATAAAAAATACACCAATAAAGATGCAGATAACCGAAATCCTCGCGGTGCTGCAAGGACTGTGCAGGCAAGCTGCAGCCGTAAGGCCATAGCCCACGCCACTCATTTCCCCAGTATTTCCCGCAGCTTTTCCCAGTCGGGGGCAGCGGCGGCTTCTTTCACTTGCCTGAGCTTTGCTGCCTCGCCCTCCGGCAGGCGGTAGCCCTCCAGCTCCTCCAGCATAAAGCCAAGGCTGTCGTAGTCGAAGCTGGCGACGGCTTCCCACATGGCGCCCCAGGCCTCCTCCAGCTCCTCCGGGCTGATGGGGGGCTTTTCGCTGTCCGCTTTTTCCTTGGGCAGCAAGGGGGAAAGGCTCTGCAGGAAGCTTTTGTAAAGCTCCAGCATGGGGCCGGTGCATTCTTCTATCTCATTGCAGTAGCAATTGTTCCCAGCGTCCTCGAGCCGCCGGGCCTTTTCCGAAAGCTCTGTGGCACCGATGACCCGGGCGGTGCTCTTGAGGGCGTGGACCTTGGTGGTATAGTTTTCCCAGTCCCCTGTGTCGTAGAAGCGCTGTATCTCCCTGGCGCCGCTTTCGATGGAGCGGACAAAGACCGTCAGGGCATCCAGATAGGCGGCGGTGCCGCCGCAGTGCCCCGCTCCCGCCCGGGTATCCAGCCCCTGCACCTCCTGGAGCCACTCCGGCAAATCATCTTCTTTCTTCTGCCTGCGGCAGGCACTGACAGGCAGTACCTTCTCCTTTGGCAGGTACTGCTGCAGGGTACGCTCCAGGTGGCGGCTGTCGATGGGCTTGGTAAGGTAGTCGTCAAAGCCTGCCGCCATGTATTCCTCCCGGGCGCCGCTGACGGCGTTGGCTGTGAGGACGATGACGGGAATGCCACAATTGGGATAGCCCTCTTGCTTTTCCAGCTCCTTCATGCGCTGCAGGGTCTCCACCCCGTCCAGCCCCGGCATCCTGTGATCCAGGAGCACCAGGTCATAGGCCTCTTTCTTCACCTTGTCCAGGCACTCGAAGCCGCTGAGAGCTGTATCTATCTGCACCCGGGTCTGCTTCAGGAGTCCCTGCACCACCGTGAGGTTCATGGAGGTGTCGTCCACCACCAGAATCCTGGCCTCAGGCGCCACGAAGCTTTCCCGGTATGTCTCCTGCTGATTCACATGCTTGCGGAAGGCTGTCTCGTAGTCACCCATGGGGGCCCAGTTCAGCACTTCCTGGCGCACCTTGAAGAAGAAGACGGAGCCGCTGCCGTAGCGGCTCACCACCTCCAGGCGGCTGTCCATGAGCTGCAGGAGCCGCTGGGTGATATTGAGGCCCAGCCCCGTGCCCTCGATGGTGCGGTTCCGCTCCTCGTCCACCCGCTGGAAGGCCTGGAAGAGCCTTTCCATATCCTCCTCCTTAATGCCCATGCCCGTATCCCGGACGCCGATGTAAAGCTCCACTTCCCTCTCCCCGGTCTTTTCCCAGTCCACCTTCAGGGTGACACTGCCCTCCTCCGTGTACTTCACGGCGTTGGTGAGGATGTTGGTCACCACCTGCCGCAGGCGTATCTCGTCTCCCCGGAGGATGCTGGGCAAGTCTTCCGGCACCTCCACCCGGAACTCCAGCCCCTTCTTCTCCGCCCGCTGGCGGGACATATTCACCAGGTCATTGAGGATGGAGCTGGAGGCGTACTCCACGGGGATGATTTCCATCTTCCCCGCCTCGATCTTGGAAAAATCCAATATGTCATTGATGAGGCTCAGGAGGGTGGTGCCAGCCGTACGGATACTCTCGGCGTACTGGCGGATATTTTCCTCCTTGGCCTCCCGGAGAATCATCTCGTCCATGCCCAGCACCGCATTGATGGGGGTGCGGATCTCGTGGCTCATGTTGGAGAGGAACTGGCTCTTGGCGCGGCTGGCGGCCCTGGCCTCCTCCGCCATGGCCTTCATTTCCCGGTTGCTGTCCGAAAGCTCCTTGGTCACCGCATCCAGGAAGGTGGCCATGCGCTCGGAGAGGGGAATCACCCGATGGGGCTGCTCCTTTTCAAAGGGACAGCCGCAGCAGGAGGCCATGCGGGGCTCCCCCTCCCTGAGGCCCAGAGCCACCAGGGCGCTGTTCAGCACGCCCCCCTGGCCGTGGAGGCAGTAGATCTCCGATGTGCCATAGTTGCAGATGAGAGCCTTGGCAAAGCTGCGGTAGCTGTCCAGCTCCAGGTGGGCCTTTTCCTTCAGGAAAATGGAGCGGTTGCCGCAGGCCACCAGGAACATGGCCTCCGGGGCGAACTGCCACATCTCCAGGCTAGCCTCCTCCGTCTCCCGCAGCAGCTCATCGTGCACCGCATAGGTGAGGCGGATTTTTTCTCCCTCGTACACATCACTGGAAAAATAAATGCGCCCCTCCTCGTCATAGCGGGGAGGAAAGGCAGCCGTTGCGCTCCACTGCCAGGGGGAACTCCGTGATGTTGTAGACGAAATTCTCGTCCGGCACCACCTTCAGATAGCGCTGGTAGATCTCCGTGGGGCGCAGGCCGTCAATGGAGGAAATGCAGTTGGTGCCCCGGGTGGCGGTGATGGTCATTTCCTTGCCCAGGGGTTTCCAGCCAAAGAGATAGTCCTCCCGCACATGAAGGTCTTCCCCGGAGAGCACCGCCATCACCACCCCCTGGCGGTACATGGTCTTTCCCACCACATACTGCTGTTCCGCATCGTTCTTGATGCTGAGGGCAAAAAAATTGGTGTGCTTAGGGCTGCCGTCAGCGCTGAATTCAAACATGCCGGCGGTGGAGCCGAAGAAAGCTATCTCGCCATTTTCCCGGCTCACCTCGGAAATGAATTTATGGAGATCCGTGGACACCCCTGAGCAGTAGAGCAGCACCGCCCTGGCCGCAGGGATCTGCCTGATCCTTTCCCCCATCACCTTCCCCGCCTTTTCATAGTCTGCGGGGGGGCCCAGATATTCCAGCAGCTGCACCCGGCTGCGCTGCAGGAAGGTGAAGCTCACCTTCAGCACCGAAGTGTTGTTCTCGTTGCCAAAGAGGGTTTCGGACATGCCCGTCACCACCGCCTCCGGGAAGGTTTCGGCAATGGCTGCCCGGGTCTTTTGCGCCGTCACCCGGCAGAGCACCCGGAAGAGCAGGTGGATATAGACTCCCGTATCCCCCCGGGCCTCCGACTCCCGCCGCTTCTTTTCCATCAAATCCCGCACGGACTCCACAAAGGCCGCCCTGGCCCTTTCATCATCCAGGGATTCCTGCCAGAAAAGCTCATGATATTCCTGCAGCATAGCATTTCCTCCTTGCATAAAAGCCTTCCCGCAGGGGAAGGCTCGGAACTTCTGCAGTTTTCTATCAGGTCACATTGTTTTCGTGAAGCTTCTGATACTTCTGCTTCTCGAAGAACTCATCAATGGCGGCAATGAGCTTGTCCCGCTCCATGGATTTTAAGAGATACCCGTCGGGCTTTAAGGCCAGCACCTTCAGCACGCTCTCCCTGTCCCCCTTGCCCGTGAGGAAAATCACGGGAATGCCGTCCACCTTGCTTTCGCTCCTGATCATCTCCAGCACCTGGGGCCCGGAGACAACGGGCATCTCATAGTCCAGCAGGATGAGATCCGGGGTGTTGTCCGCTATGTACATCATAGCCTGCGCCCCGGAAGTGACGATGGTCACCCGGTACTTCACCGACAGCCAGTCCTTCACCATCTTCAGGAAAGTGCCGTCATCATCCACCAGCAGGATGTTCTTCCTTTTCGCCAGGTCATCGTTGGCCTCCAGCAGCCAGTCCAGCTGGGCTGTCAGCTTCTTCATATCAAAAGGCCGGGGGAAAGAAGCCGCCACCAGCGCCACGGGAATGGACTGGGTCACGGTGTCTATCTCCGGCACCGTCCCCACCAGCACCAGCAGCTTGTCCTCCTCGGTGCAGATATCTTTCAGATAAACCAGCGCAGATGTTTCCTTGTCCACATAGTCCCCCAAAAACATGAGGATAAGCTCTGCCGCCCCCTTGTGAAGGGCAATATCTTCTGTGGTGGGTTCAGACTCCACCACCTCAAAACCCGCCGAGGTCAGATTCTTCATCAGGGTATTTAACATAAAGGATTTGCCTGTGCGAATCAGGAGTATTTTTTTCTGCATGGCTCCCGCATCCTTCCATATCACGATTCAATGCCTGCTTACCTGTATGATTCGCCGAGGGTACGCTTTTTCCTGCCAGTTTATTTTTTTATCCGATGATGACGAGTGCTGCATAAGTCTCATTTTATCCATTCCCTAAATGCTTCCGGGGAGGAATTGATGATGAGCTCCTCTGGGAAGTTGTATTTCTTCACCATTTCCTGAGCATGGACGTGGTTTCCCACATCAAATTCGATATGGGCGTCGCTGCCCATGATCATCATGGCCCCGGCCCGCTTGGCCGCCTCCAGGAATTGGCCTGCCAGCTCCCTGGACTTCTGGCGGGAACCGCCAGGGGTATAGGAGCTGTTGTTGAGCTCCAGCAGCACATGATGTTCCACAGCCCCTTTGGCAATGGCGTCAAAGTCCACGGGATAATCAGCATTGTCAGGATGGCCGATAATCTTCACCTTGGGATTGCGCATAGCCCCCAGGATGGCAGCGGTGTTCTGCTCCTTGGTGCCAGGCCTTATGCAGGGATTGTGCAGGCTGGCAATGGCGTAATCAAGGCGGGAGAGGAACTCTCCCCTGAGGTCCGTGGAGCCGGAGTAATCTACAATATTAAGCTCCGCTCCCATGACCAGATCAATGCCATAGCCCTTGGCTGCCTCCCGGGGCACCACCTTGAAATTGCAGAAGTAAAACTCCCCGAAGCTCCCGGGCATGGAGGGGGTGTGGTCAGAAATGCCCAACAGCTTAAGCCCCTTGGCCTTGCCGGCCTCAGCCATCTCCCTGATGGTGCTGTAAGCGTGGATGCTGGCCAAGGTATGATTATGGACGTCCAATAAATCTAGCATAATTTTTCCTCTCTCTTCTTTAATCTCCTATATATCATACCCCTGCCGACTGAACTTTACCAGCAAAATAAACAACCGGCCTGAAGCCCTGAGCAACAGACCGGGTGTTATCATTGTTATGCGCCCTTATGGGCTTTTAGCAGAAAAGTATTTATACAGTGAACCTGTCAACTTCGTGGGCCAGCTGTTCTGCCTCATTGGCCAGGGCGCGGGTGGCGGCGGCGATTTCCTCGGCGGAGGCGGACTGCTCCTCAGTGGTGCCGGACACGGTCTCAGCACGGCGGGCGTTGGCCTGGCTGATTTCAGCAATGGACCGCACTGCCTGCTTCATGTTCTCCGTGCCATCTGCCACGGACTGGATGCTTCTGGACACTTCCATGATGCCCCTGGCCAGCTCATCAATATCAGTCTTGATGGACTGGAATACTGCATCAGCCTCTTTCACAGAGCTCATGCTGCTGGTCACGCTTTCGGCGCTTTCCTCACTGGCAGCCACAGCTTCCTTCATATCTGCCTGTATTTTCGTCACCAGATTGGCAATCTGCTGGGTGGAGTTGGCCGATTCCTCTGCCAGCTTCCGCACTTCCTCAGCCACCACGGCAAAGCCGCGGCCTGCCTCACCGGCCCTGGCGGCCTCAATAGCTGCATTGAGGGCCAGCAGGTTGGTCTGCTCGGCAATGCCGGAAATCATCTCCACTATCCTGCCGATTTCATCAGAGCTCTTGGCCAGCTCCTTGATGGAGCCCCGCACCGTAGTGGTGCTGTCACTGATGGCATTCATGGACTCCACCACATTGTTGATGGAATCACGGCCTGTATTGACGCTTTCCACGGTCTTGCGGGTGACTTCGGCAATGGCATCAGCATTCCTGGCCACTACAGCAGTGCGTTCTGCCATATCCGCAGCCGTCATATCAGCCCCCGCAGCAGAGTCTGACTGCTCGGAAATGCCTGCAGAAATATCGGAAATCTGCTCAGCTGCCCTAATGGCGGCATCAGCTGACTGATGGGAAGCCGCCGTCAGCTCCTGGGCAGAAGCCGACACCTGCTCCGCATTTTTCTGGATGTGGCCTATCAGCTCCCGGATGGTGCGCCTCATGGTCTTGAAGCCCCGGGCCAAATCTCCCAGCTCGTCACTGCTGTCAACGGCCAGGGGACGGGACCGCAGGTCGCCGGTATTGATGACCATGCACTCTTCCCGCAGGGCTGCCACCGGGTCGCACATCTTCTTGGCCATATACCAGATAATGCCGCTGATGATCAGCACCATGAAAAAGGCCACTACCCCCATGACCTTCATAAGCTTGTTGGCATCTGCCCGCACCTCGTCCAAAGGTGCCACTGACACGGCAATCCAGTTGCGATTGGCCAAATGCACGGGGGTAAACACTGCCTGGGAGGCCACGCCCTTGGCGGTGGTATACTCGGCGGAAATCTGCTTGTCCTGCTGCACCGCATTGGTGAAGCCGTTTACCAGGGCCATATCCAGCTTCTTGCTGGATACTTCCTTGGATAGATCCATCTTGCCCACTTCCTCGGGCAGCTGGGCATAGGCAATGCAGATACCATCCTGGTCTGCGATATAGACACGGCCATTTTCCATGTACTTGATTTCGCCTACGATTTTCGTGATTTCATCCAGCTCAATGGTGCCGTAGACAATGCCTATAAGCTCCCCATTCTCAAGCACAGGATAGGCCATGATGGTGATGAGCTTGCCACTGGTGCCGGAGACAGAAGGCCCCGTCATAACCGGCTTTTTCGTTTCACGCACCTCTTTGATGTAGTCGCGGCTGGTGCGGTCCATATCCTTGTTCTTGTTGCTGACGGCATGACCTGCCGTGTCTGAATAAGCCAGCATGGTAAAATTCTTCCGCTTATTCAGGGTTTCTTCCAGCACCTTGACCTTTTCTGCCCTGGAGCCATGCTTGATAACAGGGTTATCCGCTAGCGTCTCCACAATCAGTTCCCGCTCCTGGTACAGCTTTTCCAACTGCTTGGCGGTGCCAAGGCCTATTTCCTGGGCGACCAGATCCGTGTTGCGCAAAAGCGCCGAACTGGACATGTAGTAGCTTATGGCAAAAAACACCGCAAAGCTCCCCACAAACAGGGGGATAAATGCCGCCAGGAACTTAAACCGCAAACTTTTAAAATTCATGGTCGCCTCCTTTTGTTGATTATCGCGGGCAGGATTTCTTTAAAGGATATCCTGCAAAACCTTCAGGAACTGCTGCATCTCAGCATCAGTGCCCACAGTGATCCTCAGATACTCCGACAACTTGGGCTTGTTGAAGTACCTCACATAGATGTCCTTCCCCTTCAGCTTCTCAAAGAGCTCTGCTGCCGAAACAGCGGCGGGAGGCCTCACAAAGAGGAAATTCGTCCGGGACTCCAGCACCGTAAAGCCAAAGGCCCGCAGAGCCTCCTTGGTCTTTTCCCTGGTCACCAGCACCCTGTCCACCGTCTCCTCAAAATACTCCCTGTCATTGGCCGCCGCCACCCCTGCCGCCAAGGCCGGCATATTCAGGGTGTAGGAATTCACCGAGAACTTCACATCGTGCAGGGCGCGAATGAGCTCCTTGCTGCCAAAAGCATAGCCCACTCTCATGCCAGCCAGGGCACGGGACTTGGACATGGTGCGCACGATGACCACATTGGGGTATTTTGCGAGCAGGGGCAGGGCAGTACGGCCGCCGAAATCCACATAAGCCTCGTCGATGAGCACCACAGAATCCTGGTTCTCCGCCACCACCTTTTCAATATCTGACATATCTGCTTCCAGGCTGGTGGGGGCATTAGGATTGCAGAGGACTATCCCCCCATTTTCCCTGAGGAAGCCCGCCGGGTCAAAGGAGAAATCCTCCCGCAAGGGCACAGTCTCAAAGGGAATGCGGTACACATCAGCCCAGACCTCATAAAAGGAGTAGGTTATATCGTTGAAGAGAATGGGCTTTTTCCCCGCAAAGAAGGTGAGAAAGCACATGGAAAGCACGTCGTCGGAACCCACGCCCACAAAGACCTGCTCAGGCTCCAGCCCGTACTCCTCCGCCAAAGTCTCCCGCAGCTCCCGGCAGTCCGGGTCAGGATAAAGCCTCAGCTTCGAGGCCTTGAGGCCCCGCATGGCCTCCACCACCCGGGGAGAAGGCGGGTACGGTGATTCATTGGTGTTCAGCTTGATGACCTTACGCTGGGGCTGCTCCCCAGGCGTATAGGGCGTGACCTTGCGGATATTGTCTTTAAAACTCATCTATACATCCCTCCCGGATTCGGCATTACAAGTTTACAAGCAATTTCCATTTTACCAATTTTCAGCCCGCTTGTCATGCCTCATCCACACATTGTGGTAGTATAATTTCGCCGTTAAGAGTGAAAATCCTGCTTACAAGGCATACTGCAATGTCCCCAGCCCCAAAATCTCTTTCGTGCTGAAACACCAAAGGGAATCTTCCCCTGTGGCAAAGCCGGAACAACGGCGTTATAACGAGGAAGAAGATGTCCCCCATCTCTATAGATGGGGGGTGGCTCATCGTATAACAGGCGGCGAGCATATATCTCCCGCCTCGTTGAAACGCTAATTGGAGGATTTTGCCTTCGGCAAAATTTGAACAATGGCGTTATAATTGAAGATAGATAATAACACTTATGGAGGACTGAAGGTATGTCATCACAAGAACTTAACCAGGCACTCTGGAACGCTGCCAACGTCATGCGCAGCACCATGAGCGCTGATGAGTATAAAAACTATCTGCTGGGGCTGGTATTCTACAAGTACCTGTCTGACCGTCAGCTCTATGCAGTAGCAGACCTCTTGGAGGACAGGCAGCCGGAGTCTTTGGATGAAGCCCAGAAGATTTATGAGGACGCAATAGGCAGCGAGGACTGGGAAGATTTGCAAGACGAGCTAACAGAAAAGTATGGCTTTGCCATCGAGCCCAAATACACCTTCACCGCTCTCTACAACGAGATAAATGAAAAGACCTTTGCCACGGATCACCTGCGTCAGGCTATGCGTGACGTGGAGCAAGGCGGCGAGGCCATCCGTGGGCAGAAACCCTATGAAGACCTGTTCGAGGACTTCGACATAGACTCCAAGAGCCTTGGCACTACCCCGGCCAAGCGCAATGCCATGCTGGCTGATGTGATGAAGGAGCTGGCACACATCGACTTCAACCGGTACGGCACAGATGCCCTGGGTGACGCCTATGAGTACCTGATTGGCGAGTTTGCCGCCGGTTCAGGCAAAAAAGCCGGCGAGTTCTACACACCCCAGGCGGTATCCGAGCTCATCACCCGCATTGTCACCGCAGGCAAGGAGGGCAAGCCCGGCTTCTCCATCTATGAAAACTGCACTACGTCTTTGATACGGGTAGCGGCGGCGTGAACAGAGGGCTCGTTTTTCGGGCAAAAAGGGCTCGTTCGAGCCCTTCTGCGAAGTCGGGTATGGACCCGGCTATTTTATTGTTCAGCAATGGTTATGGGTTTAAAGCGCTGTTCCTTTTGTTGGAATCGTAAAATGGCTCATATCATTGCCTTCCAGTTCCAAAAGGGCTTTTTTTCGCAGGATTCCTCCCCCATACCCGGTCAGGCTCCCGTTCGATCCGATCACCCAGTGGCACGGTATGATGATGCAGATCGGATTATGACCGACCGCGCCGCCAACCGCCTGTGCGGACATTCTTTTCACTCATATGTCCGCAGCACTTCATGCCTGTAAACAGGCCACGGGCAAGGAAACCCATGATTACGTCAATCTTTCCGTCAATCCTGAACTGGAAGACGGGGACGTGCTTTCCATCGGGACGAAGCTCAGCAATTTGCAGCAGTACCCCGTTGACGGTATCAGCCGCATTGACGCAAGTTCGCTGGCAGAAGAACACTAAGGGAGGGCTAGACCATGAAAGAAACGCTTTTGATTGAGTTCACGGTGGAAAACGGCAAAAATACCACCATTTCCATCCCTGACCCGCGCACGGATGTGACCAAGGCGGATGTATCTGCGGCGGCAGAGGAAATCGTGGCCAAGAAGGCCGTTCTTTCGGCTGGCTTTCCGGTGAGTGCCTTCAAACGGGCTTATGTCCGCACCATTGAGGAGACGGAGCTGGCGTAATTGCCGCCGAATAGATGTAGAGGAGGCCGCAGACTCGCGGCCTCTTTTGGTAAGGAGGGAAGAGCATGCGCGTGAATTCGACGACGAACCTGAAAATTGCCTGTGTGATTGGCTGTGAAAATAACCGGGATGTTTGTAAAATTATTCATTTGCGGGTCGAGCCCGAGGCGACGGACGAAGACTTTTGGTCGGCAAAACCATTGCCGCCTTGCAGACGCTTCCCCTGCATAGTATTGACCACGCAGATTGCTGTGATTTGACCGCATAAGGAGGGACGACCCGTGGTAGAAACAACGCTGATGATTATTTTTTGGCTGGATAATGGCAGAACCATGACCATTTCCATCCCGAACCCGCGCAGCGACCTGACGCAAAGAGAGGTCAGCATGGCCATGTTTGAACTTTTGAAACGCGGGCTTATCTTGTCGGAAAATGGGGGCCGGGCAACGGCGGTCAAGCACATGTACCTGCGGATTGTGGATGAACAGCTCCTGCCATAAGGGGGCGAAAAGATGGAGCAGACCATACTCACCGCCGTTTCGGCTGTGGGCTTTCCCATTGTCGTGACGTTCTACCTATTGACCAGCTTTCAGAAGTCAATGGATAAATTCACCGATAAACTGGGGGAGCTGATACAGGAACTTAGGCGGTTTGAAAAATGAGGTTAGACGAATAGTGGGCGGCTGACTGGTCAAATTGACTGGTCAAGCCGTCCGCTGTTTTGGTTATGAAGCATAGTTTCGATCTTTGCTTGTTTTCTAAATCGATTGATAGACAAGACCACGATTGTTGTAGGTACAGAATTTATGGAGGGCAAGTTGGACTGTAAGTAGGGAGATTGACCGGTCAACCTGACAGTTGGAAAAACACAGTAAGTGCTGCTATCACTTGCGTATGCCTTTGTTTAACAGTATTGGGGATAGAAGTGTTGAGAACATAAAAGTAAATAATGTCCCAATATTTACTTTTATGTCCCATAATGTTATAATTATGTTAAAGAAAGGGCGTGAGCATTATGAAGAAGCGTGACATTATTGATCTGATTCGTTATCATGCTGAAAATAATGATATTGGTTTCAGAAATGCAGCATATAAGATAGCTAATGAATTTGATGCAGCTGGAGATGGACAACTTGCAGGATATATATCTTCGCTATTATCAAATAATAGTACATTTATTCCACAAAATGTGGAATCAAAATCTGCTTTTTTTGAGAAAATAGAATATAATAATGAAATGCTGTTATTACCGGATGATATATTACAGGATCTTTATGGGGTAATGAATGCAGTAGAACATCATATTGGAATAAACAAATTTTTGTTTCAAGGGGCTCCAGGGACAGGTAAAACAGAAGCGGTGAAACAATTGTCTAAAATACTTAATCGTGAGGTTTTTATGGTCAACTTTACGAGTATAATTGATAGTAAATTAGGACAAACACAAAAAAATATGGTTTCGTTATTTACAGAGATAAACAATTTGTACCATCCTAGTAAAGTATTGATTCTGTTTGATGAAATTGATGCAATTGCATTGGATAGGACAAATGATAATGATATTAGGGAAATGGGGAGGACGACTTCAGAGTTTTTGAAATTGTTAGATAGGATAAATGAAGATATTGTTATTGTTGCAACTACAAACTTATATAAGTATTTAGATAAAGCAATTATTCGTCGTTTTGATTCTGTTATAGATTTTAATCGATATTCAAGAGACGATTTGATGGATATTGCTGAACGTATGTTAGATTTATATTTGCATAAGCTGAAATTGACTAATAGGGATATTAGATTGTTTCGGAAAATTATAAATTTAGCAAAAACACTTCCGATGCCAGGGGATATGAAAAATATAATAAAAACATCATTGGCTTTTAGTAATGTTAATGATCCTAATGATTATTTGGTAAGACTTTATGCAAATATACATGGAGAAAAGCCTGATGATATATCACTTCTAAAAAAGCAAGGTTTTACAGTAAGAGAAATAGAAAAATTAACGAATACTTCTAAAAGTAGTGTTTCTAGATTGCTGAATAAAGAGGCGAATTGATATATGCATAATATTTTATCGTTGAAAGGACAGTTTCATTCACGTAAAAATCCATCTAGAGGTGGTGGCGGTAATCTTCCTGTTGGTGGTTACGTGACATCAGAAAAAATAGAAAGATTAATAAATCAATTAAAAGGGGTGTTGGATTATTGGGAAAAAGACAAGTTAATTGGAGGAGCTTTAGTAAGTGTACATTATACAAGAGTCGTTGCAAAAAGTAATAGATTAAAAGTTCTTCTATCGATTAATGGAGTTGACTCATCAGAGTTTGTTAGAGGGGCGAAGTTTGACTATGATAAAATTGACAATAGGACAAAACATATTTTTACATATTATGTTTCCTTAAATGCAATTGAGTCAACTATCAACTTATTAAAGAAAAGTCGTAAAATTATTGATGCAGAATTTAACGGTAAAATAACACATGATAATATTGTAGGTATAGCCAAACGTGGGCTAAAGAGTAATGATATTGTAAAAACACGATTCGTAAGAGCGATAGTAGATAGTTATTATGTAGATTATTTTTCGATAGATAGAAATGATGAAACATTTACTGATGATTCTATAGTTACCATATATAAAACAGATATTGATACAAGGAAATTATTAAACAAACTGGGGGTATCCATATATGATGATCGAATTATAAATGAGACGACATTGAATTTGAAAAAAGATGAAATTGTTAAGTTGCAAGATAAAGCTGGTTATTTGATTGCGATGAGTGTAACAGATTTTACCCAAATAGCGAGCACAACAATTAATAATCCATCAGAAGGGAACGAGGATATTCTCATCCCGCCTCCGACTAATGAACCTGTGGTAGGGGTGATAGATACATTATTTGATGAAAAAGTATATTTTCATGAATGGGTAGAGTATACGTGTATGTTAGATGAATCAATACCTATCCGAAATATAGATTATAAACATGGTACATCTGTATCATCGATTATTGTTGATGGACCAAAGGGAAACCCGGCATGGGATGACGGATGCGGAAGATTTCGCGTGCGGCATTTTGGAGTAGCAACACAAACAGGATTTAGTTCCTTCGAGGTATTGAAAGCAATAAGAAAAATTGTGGCAGAAAATCTTGATATTAAGGTCTGGAACTTATCGCTTGGATCTAAAAAAGAAATCTCCCCTAATTTTATTTCACCTGAAGCTGCGGAATTAGATAGAATTCAAAATGAATATGATGTTATATTTGTGGTTGCTGGAACAAACCGTCCTGAAGGGGTGACGGTGAAAGAAATGAAAATTGGGTCACCAGCTGATTCCTTAAATTCATTGGTGGTTAACGCTGTGGATATTCATGGTCAACCTGCATCGTATACCCGTGTCGGTCCTGTGTTGTCATTTTTTAACAAGCCAGACATTGCGTATTTTGGTGGTGATGGATGCAGGGCAAGTGATCAAGTGAGAGTGTGCTATAATGATTTAGGTGGCGGATATGATATCGGAACATCATTTTCAGCGCCGTGGATTACAAGAAAAGTTGCCTATTTGATTTATATTTGTGGCTTTAGTCGCGAAGTGGCAAAAGCATTGTTGATAGATGCAGCTGCAGGGTGGCAAGAGGAGAATGTTATATCGACTAAATTAGGCTATGGGGTAGTTCCGACGCGTATATCTGATATAATACATACCAATGATGATGAAATTCGCTTTGTAATAACAGGCAATACGGATGAGTATGAAACGTATACATATAATTTGCCAATACCTAGAAAAGATGATAAATTTCCATTTTATGCACGAGCTACATTGGCATATTTTCCTTTCTGTGACAGAAACCAAGGCGTTGATTATACAAGTACGGAAATGGATATTAATTTTGGTAGAGTTTGTGAAAAGGATGGACAAGCATGTATTAAAGATATAAAAAATAATAAGCAGGATGAAGTTGGAACGAAATTGTATGAGGAAGATGCTAGAAAGCTTTTTAGAAAGTGGGATAATATAAAACATATAGCTGAAAGGATAACAGAAAGTCCTCGCCCTAGAAAATCATATCCCTATGGTGCAGGTAACTATGGGATTAGTATAAAGACGAAAGAACGAAGTAAAAATAAAAATGGGATGGGATTGCAATTTGGTGTTGTGATAACATTGAAAGAAATGTTTAAGCAGGATAGATATGATGATTTCATAAAATTATGTATGAGCCGCGGTTGGTTAGTTAATCAAATAGATATTGATCAGTCATTGGAGATCTTTAATAAGCAAGAGGAGATTATTAATTTAGATTAATCATTATGGTCTGTACAATAGTAAAATAATTTGATGAAGCTATGTAAATACGGATGGAGGTGTAAACACTTGGATGAGGAGAAACGATATATATTTTTCGATGAATCAGGTAATCTTGGCAGCCGAGGGCGGTATTTTGTCATTGCCTGTATTGAAACGACGAACAGGCGTTCTTTGCATTTGCTGATGAAGCGTAAGCTGCTTCAGGCTAAAAAGCTGTTTCCCGTGTTGGGAGAGGCACACGCCCATGAGATAAAGGCAAAAGATGCATATCCATGTGTAAAATACCATATATTGGAGTCTATTGTGAGCAAAGATGTAAAGATATCGTACATCGTTGCCGATTTGAAGCATGTGGACAGCCGTTTACTGAAAGAAAAAAATATTTTTTACAACTATTTGATGAAAATCCTTGTTTCAAAGATTGTTACTGCCAAAGATCGGGAGTCGGCCATCGTCCTGCAGTGTGATAATAAGGATACCAAGGTGGGGTCGGTAAATTCATTCAGCGATTATATTAAATTGTATTTGAATTATGAACGCGGTTTAGGAATTGACATAAAGGTAGAGTATTTGGATTCAGATGCCAGGGATGCGTATGTTATACAAGCGGCGGATTATGTAGCAAATGCCATATATGCGAAATATGAGTTTAATGAGGCCCTGTATTTCGATTTGCTGGTTCCTGCTTTGTATAAGAAACTGGAATTTCCTTGGCAGAAATTCGGAAACTAAATCTTGCAATGCAATTTTGTCTATGATATAATATCTATACTAAAAGAGAAATTGGGCGCGTAAGCCCATAATGATGTGTGAATTTTGAGTACATAAGCTGCCTGTGTGGTAGCCGTCATTATGGTAGCGCCCTTTTTGATTGCCATAAAAATACCGCTCTCGGAAATATTTCCAAGAGCGGTATTTTTATGTTTTGACCGGTCAAATCCCCTGCCCGTAATCCGTCACCCCGCGTGCGATGGCTCTGGCGATATCGTCGCCGTGGGTGGTGAGGATTTGTGTGTCGGCGCTATCGATAAAACCGGTTTCGACGAGAACGGAGGACATGGTAGTGTTGCGCAGGACGCAGAAGGAGGGATGGGCTTTTACGCCGCGGTCTTTGTAGCCTTGGTCGAAGGGGGAGAGAGTTTTTACGAGCTGGTTTTGGATGGCGCGGGCGAGCCTTCCGCCCGCTCCCTGCAGGTCGTAGCAGTAGGTTTCTGCGCCGCTGCCGCC
>CAJOIN010000023.1:13523-15037 GCA_905234515.1 uncultured Selenomonas sp. | reverse complement strand
TGGAGGTATTGCAGGTCCTCAATGAGGAAAATATGAAGTACAAGCCCTTCAAGCTGTACTTCAATCAGGAGGGAGACTGCATACTGGATATCTCGTTGGTGACGGAGCAGGAGAAATTCAGCGGCGATATGGTTTATACCATGTTCAAGGTGGTAATTGATTATCTGAATGAAAACTATCGGAAAATCATGAAGGCTATTTGGTAAGGTGCGAAGGCGCTCCTATCGTGATTGGTATGCACGGCAGGGGCGCTTTTGTTTGCTTGTAAGTCTTAGGAGTAAGTAGTATAATACTATGCTATAGAAGTTTTAAGGGGGGGCTGATTTTGGCAGAAGAAGATTTGCAGCCGCTGCTGAAAGAGATGCACAGCTGGATGGACAAGTATATGAAGACTTTCCATACAGACGATGAGGAGGTCATGCTGGGTATCCGTATCAAGGAAGTGCATACGGGTTATGTGACTTCCATTGCCAGGGAGTTGGCCAAACATTTGGAGATGAATCTCCATGATGTGCAGCTGGCAGAAATCATGGGACTTTTCCATGATGTGGGCAGGTTTCGTCAGTACAGCCTTTATCAGACTTTTAACGATGCACAGTCTGAGGACCATGCGGACTTGGGACTGAAGGTGCTGGACGAGCTGGATTTGATAAAAAAACTGGCCCCGGAGGACGAGGCGCTGGTGCGCTTTGCCATCAAGAACCACAATAAAAAGTTCATCGAGCCTACGGACAGCAAGAGGAAGCTTTTCTTTGCCAAGCTGCTGCGGGATGCGGACAAACTGGACATCTATCGTGTGCTTACGCCTTACCTGGACAACGAGGAAGCCATGATGCCCAAGTTTGTGAAGAACACCGGTGAGCATCTGGTGAGCCCGGGCTTTGTGGAGGACTTCGTGGCAGGAAACCAGGTGGATTACTATCGCATCAAGACCCAGGGAGACCGGGTGCTGGTACGACTCATGTGGGTGTATGATATTAATTTTGCCTGGACTTTGAAAAAAGTTGTGGAAAAGGGCTATGTGGACAAGGTGGTGGCCCATCTTCCTGTGCAGGAACAGCCTGGGCTGCAGCCTGGCTTTGACCGCCTTTACAAATATATAGAAGAAAAATGCAATACCAAGGATGTCGCTGACATCTATTGATAAGGAGAGAAATTTTTATGGCAGAAACGACGCTGGCCTCGAACTTTATCCAGAATATCATCGAGGACGACCTTTCCCAGGGAAAATACACGGAGGGAATTCATACCCGTTTCCCACCTGAGCCCAATGGGTATCTGCATATCGGGCATGTGAAGTCCATCTGCCTGAACTTCGGGCTGGCAGAGCGCAACCAGGGCCTTTGCAACCTGCGTTTCGATGATACCAATCCCACCAAAGAGGATACGGAATATGTGGATTCCATTCAGGAGGATATCAAATGGCTGGGCTTCTCCTGGGGTGACCGCCGTTTCTATGCTTCTGATTACTTTGAGAAGCTCTATGGCTATGCAGAGGAGCTTATCAAGAAGGG
>CAJOIN010000023.1:0-13510 GCA_905234515.1 uncultured Selenomonas sp. | reverse complement strand
GAGGAAATCAAGGCTTATCGCGGCACCCTGACTGAGCCGGGCAAGGAAAGCCCCTACAGGGGCCGCAGCGTGGAGGAGAATCTTGACCTTTTCCGCCGCATGAGGGCCGGGGAGTTCGAGGATGGCAGCCATGTGCTGCGGGCCAAGATTGATATGGCCTCCCCGAATCTGGTGATGCGCGACACGGTTATTTACCGCATTGCCCATGCCCATCATCACCGTACCGGGGATGCCTGGTGCATCTACCCCATGTACGACTTTGCCCATCCTTTGTCTGATGCCATCGAGAATATCACCCACTCTGTCTGCACCCTGGAGTTTGAGGAGCATCGCCCCTTCTACGACTGGCTGCTGGAGTCCCTGGGCTTTGAGGAGGGCAAGCGCCCCCGCCAGATTGAGTTTGCCCGCCTGAATCTCACTAACACCGTCACCAGCAAGAGAAAGCTTCGCCAGTTGGTGGAGGAGGGCATTGTCTCCGGCTGGGATGATCCCCGCATGCCTACCATTGCCGGCCTGCGCCGCCGTGGCTACACGCCTGCGGCTTTGCGACATTTCTGTGAGGAAATCGGCGTGGCCAAGGCCAACAGCCTGGTGGACGCGGCTATGCTGGAGCACTGTGTTCGGGATGACCTCAATGAGAATGCCGACAGGGTTATGGCGGTGCTGCGTCCCCTGAAGGTCACCATCACCAATTATCCCGAGGATAAGGAAGAGTGGCTCATAGCTGACAACAATCCCATGCACGGCGGCAGCCGCTTCGTGCCTTTCTCCCGTGAGATTTACATCGAGCAGGAGGACTTCATGGAGGAAGCTCCCAAGAAGTTCTTCCGTCTGAAGCCCGGCGGGGAAGTGCGCCTGAAACATGCCTATATCATCAAGTGCGAGGAAGTCATCAAAGATGAGTCTGGCAACGTGATAGAACTTCGCTGCACGGCTGACCTTGACTCCAAGACCGGCGGCCCCACGGCTAACCGCAAAATCAAGGGCACCATTCATTGGGTGGCAGCCAAGACTGCCTTGCCTGCTGAGGTGCGCCTGTACGATTATCTCATCGAAACTGATGAGGATGGAAATATTCCCGACAACTT
Organism: uncultured Selenomonas sp.; assembly: GCA_905234515.1. Taxonomy (GTDB): domain Bacteria; phylum Bacillota; class Negativicutes; order Selenomonadales; family Selenomonadaceae; genus Selenomonas_B. The sequence continues at coordinate 12,422 of CAJOIN010000023.1, read as the reverse complement.
CCTGGAGTCCCTGAACAAGAACTCTCTGGAAGTCATCGAGAATGCCTGGATCGAGCCCAGCGTGAAGCTGACGGCAGCCGGTACTCACTATCAGTTCCTGCGTGATGGCTATTTTGTGGTTGATCCTGATACCACACCTGACCATCTGGTGTTCAACCGGGTGGTGGGCCTCCGGGACAGCTGGGCCAAGGCCAGCAAGAAGGGCTAAGAGGTGATTTTATGTCCAAGATGACCAAGAAGCCGCCCAAGGCTAAGATTCCCCGCGGTCTCACCGATAAGGATATGGTGAGGGACTATGTGGAGGAAGAAACCATAGAGGCCAAATTTGCCAAGGCAGAAAAAGCCCGGGAGAAAAAGCAGCGGGAGGCAGCGGAAGCTGCTCCTCCTGCCAACCTGGCCAGGGCAGGCTTTACGCCGGCCCTTACCGATGAGCTTGGCCGTGCTCTGACCCAGCTGAAGATGGAGCTGGCCTTGCAGGGGATTACAAGCTATACGTTAAAAGTAAAGAGAGAGGGGCAAAATATCGTGCTTATGCCTAAAATCTCCAAGGCTCAGGCATGATGGATGATGATATATAGCTAAGAGAGAAAGGGATTTTATATGGAAACACAGACTATGATTGCTGTCACCATATTTGTGGCGGCCTATGCACTCATTATTTCTGAGAAGGTTCATAGAACCATCGTAGGTATCTTTGGTGCCATGCTGATGATTCTCTTTGGCATTCTTGACCAGGAGACCGCTATTCATCATATTGACTTCAACACTCTGGGACTGCTCATTGGCATGATGACCATTGTCAATGTCACCAGTGAGACGGGTCTTTTCAACTTTTTGGCCATTTGGGCAGCCAAGAAGGTCAAGGCCGAGCCGGTGGCCCTGCTGGTGGCTCTTTCTGCCATTACGGCAGTTTGTTCCGCACTTTTGGATAATGTTACTACAGTGCTCCTGACGGTGCCTATCACCTTTAGTATTACATCCCAGCTGAAGGTGGATGTGAAGCCTTATCTCTTTGCCCAGATACTGTCCTCCAATATCGGCGGTACGGCCACCCTTATCGGTGACCCGCCCAATATCATGATTGGCAGCGCCGTGGGGCTGTCCTTCATGGATTTCATCTGGAACATGACGGGCGTTTCCATTGTCATCTTCATCGTGGTGGAGGCCCTGCTGGTGCTCCTTTACCGCAAGCAGCTCCGCACTCAGCCTGAGCTGCAGGCCAAGGTCATGAGCCTCAATGAACGCAGCCAGATTGCTAAGCCTGACCTCTTGAAGAAGTGCCTGCTGGCCATCGGCCTGACCCTCACCATGTTCGTGCTCCACAGCACTCTGCATTTGGAGACGGCTACGGCAGCCCTCTTTGGCGCAGGTTTCCTGCTGCTCATCTCCTATCCTCAGAATGAGGGCATGATTGCCAAGGTCCTCTCCAAGGTGGAGTGGCTGGCCATCTTCTTCTTCGCCGGCCTCTTCGTATTGGTAGGCGCTTTGGTGGAAACCGGCGTCATCAAGATGCTGGCTGCCGAGGCCATACAGATTACCCAGGGCAGCGTGGCGGGCACCGCCATCCTGATTCTTTGGATGAGCGCCTTTGCTTCTGCTTTCATTGATAACATTCCCTTTGTGGCTACCCTGATTCCTTTGATTCAGGACATGGGAGCTATGGGCCTTTCCAACTTGGAGCCCATGTGGTGGAGCCTGGCCTTGGGTGCCTGCCTGGGCGGCAATGGTACCCTGATTGGCGCCAGCGCCAACGTGGTAGTGGCTTCCCTGGCTGCCCAGCATGGCAAGCAGATTTCCTTCATAGGTTTCATGAAGGTTGCCCTGCCGGTGATGATACTCACCATTGCCATGGCCAATGTCTACATTTGGTTCTGGCATCTCTAAGAGAGATTGGAACTCGTGCTTTGCTTAGGTGGTGAAGCACGAGTTTTGTATGATACGTTAGTAGAATATATTGACAATTAGCCTGTTATCTGCCTATAATATTTACGGGTATATGGGGAGCATATTGACAGAGACTCTCAATTTTGCTATTATAATGGGTATAATTGATAATATTTCACATTATCAATATTATTCTCCAAACGGCAGAGTGGGGAAATGGCAACCCGTATTTCTCGCAGCAGACGGCTTGAGCTCGTCTATTTGGATGCTTTTTAAGGAGGATGGATTCGATGTTTCAGAAGACTGACTTTTGGATTGGTTTGGCAGTAGGTGCTGTGGCTGGTATCTTCGGCTATCGTTTCATGCAGGAGCGTGAGGCACAACTGGCTGCTATGCAGCAGGCTGCTCCCGCAGGTGAGCTTTCCATTGCTGAACTGCAGCGTCAGAAAGAAGAGCTGGAAGACCTGATTGCAGCTCAGGAAGCCAAGAAATAAATTTTTTTTTGACAAGAAAGAGACTGCCGCTCTTTTATGCGGCGGTCTCTTTTCGCATAGAGAATCGGGGAGGAAATACTTTTGAGTCTGCTGGGAACAATGCAAATCCCAACCAATAAGCTGGATTTATTTATTCGTTCTGTGGAAATATCGTCCTATCTGCCGGGAAGGGTACGGTTATACTCTGGCAACCTGATTGGCAACGAGGCGCTGGCACAGCAGGTGCACAGCCAGCTGACGGCCTTCGCTGAGATTGATGAGGTAAAGGTAAATACCGTATCGGGCTCCATTCTTATTCTTTACAAGCCGGAAATACTTCGCCGCAACGCGGAACTGCGCAAGGTGGAAGAATATATAATGACACACGCGAGGAGGAAATAAGTAATGTCCTATGTATCTGGATTTATGATGGGGGCTGCCATCGGCAAGAGCATCCGCCAAGCTATGGCGGGTGGCGGCGTGGTTAAAGGCCGGCCTGTGGCAGCTGTGAAAAAGATGATGGCGGCTGCCAAGTGTCCGGCAGTTTCCGGTCTGCAGCTTGTTTCTGCCCTGCCAGGGCGCCGCCGTTATCGGGCGGCTTGTATCTCCCCTGAGCTGGGCATGGTGCTGGAAGAAAAACTTTCCAAGCTTGCTTATGTCAAGTCTGTGGAGATAAATGCAGTCAGCGGCAGCCTTTTGCTGACCTTTGAGGCCAAGGATGAGGCGCAGGTTGACAGACTGGCCAAATGGCTGGAGAACAGGATTTTTAGCAGCCAAACCGCGAAGTGCCATAAAAGGGGAGAGGGCTCCGCTGCTGGCGAGGCCCACGCAGGCAGCATCACCCGTAGCATTCGCAATACGACCCGGGCTTTTAGCCAGTGGATTAAGGATCATACCTGCGGCTGGTTTGATATCAGCTCCCTGGCATCCCTGCTGTTTCTGCTGAGGGGGCTGCGCAAGATGCTCTTGACCGGCCAGTATCCTTCTGGTTCACAGATGCTATGGTGGGCAGTGACTTTAATGAGAGGGTGGCGTACCGTATGACCTACGGAAATTGTTATTTTCACCTGCAGGCAACTCTGGCGAGGGAGGAACGGGCAAAGCTGGCAGCCAGAATTCGCCGCAACCGCTATATTGTGGCGGTGACGGTGGGGGAGCGGCAGGTGCATATCTGGTATAAGCGGCAAATGCCTTTTTACCAGCTGCAGCAGCTTCAGCAGATGTTGATTGAGCATGTGAAGCGCCTGCAGGAGGCTGCCGTTACTCCTGCTGAGCGCCTGGCGGAATACCGTCGTGATGCGGTGATTTCCCTGGCCGGCTTTGCAGGCATGGAGATTTTGAAGCGTACTTCCCCGGGGCTTTTTGCCGGAGCCATGGTGCTGCGCAGCTTGCTGGTGCTGGGCATTGCCCGCAAATTCATCAAAAATGGTGTGCAGGGGGCAGTAAAGGAACGCCAGCCCAATGCCGATACTTTGACCGCTACGGCGGTGATTGCCTCCGTGCTGGCAGGGAAGCCCGAGTCCAGCCTGACCCTGCTGGCCTTGTCCAATGGGGCGGAAATGCTCACCAGCTACGCGGCGGAAAAGGCCCGCACACATATTTCCGGCCTTTTGTCCCTGGACCAGCGCTATGTGTGGCTGATGGAAGGTGACGTAGAGAAAAAGGTGCCGGTGGAACAAGTGAAGGTGGGGGACATTATTGCCGCCCATACCGGTGAGAAAATCGTGGTGGACGGACGGGTGCTTTCTGGTGATGCCGCCGTCAATCAGGCCTCCATTACCGGAGAATCAAATCCTGCCATGAAGCATAAGGAGTCCCCTGTGTATGCCGGCAGCGTGGTAGAAGCCGGTGAACTGGTCATCAAGGTGGAAAAAGTAGGCAAGGACACTTCCCTGGCCCACATTGTCCATTTGGTGGAGGAAGCCCAGAACCGCAAGGCACCGGTGCAGAATTTTGCTGACAAGATGGCTAATCTCCTGGTGCCCATTTCTTTCATCGGGGCAGGTATCGTTTACGGTGCCACCCGGGATTGGCAGCGTGTGCTGAACCTCTTGTTTATCGACTTCTCCTGCGGTTTGAAGCTTTCCACCGCCACGGCCATTTCAGCCGCCATTGGCGCCGCTGCCAAACGTGGCATTCTCGTTAAGGGAGGCAACTATATCGAGGCTCTGGCGGAGACCGATACGGTGGTGCTGGACAAGACTGGCACCCTGACTATGGGTATTCCCCAGATTTCCTTTATCAAGACCGCCCAGGGGGTGGAGGAAAAGGAAATGATTCTGCTGGCTTCTTCGGCAGAGCAGCATTCTGTGCATCCTTTGGCCGTGGCTATCCAAAAATATGTCAAGGAGAAAGAGTGGACATCTCCCCAGCATAAATCCTCCAAGACCATTGTGGCCCGGGGCATGCTGGCAGAGGTGCCGGACTTTGAGAGCTACCGGGGCGGCAAAATACGGGTTGGCAGCCTGAAGTTCCTGCGGGAGAACGGCATTGAGGTCGATGGAAGCCTTACGGAGGGCATCGAGTGCAAGAACCTTCTGTATGTGGCAAGAGATAAGGAACTTTTGGGCATTATCGGCATTGAGGACCCCATCAGGGCCAAGATGAAGAAGACCCTCAACCAGATGCGCCGCCACGGGGTGGATGAAATCGTCATGCTCACTGGCGACAGCAAGGCTGTGGCCGCTGAAGTAGCCCGCAGCATGGATATTGATTCCTATCATGCGGAAATCCTGCCGGAGGACAAGAGCCACTATGTGAACAAGCTGAAGCAGCGTGGCACGGTGATGATGGTGGGGGATGGCATCAATGATGCCCCTGCCCTGGCCTTTGCCGATGTGGGGGTGTCCCTGGGAGGACGTCAGACGGATATTGCCGCTGAATCCTCAGCGGTGACCATCCATTCCGAAGATCCGGAGCGCCTGATTGAGACTTTGCAGCTGGGACGCCGCACCATGGATTTGGTGCATCAGAACTTTATGGCCACCATTCTGGTCAATTCCTCCGCCATGCTCCTGGGAGCCCTGGGAAAAATCAGTCCCTTGTGGGCAGCGGTGATTCATAATACTGCTACCCTGGCAGTAGTAATCAACAGCTGCCGTATTCTGAACAACAAGCCAAGCTTTTTTGCCCGGAACCGCCGGGCGGCCTGATAGTGGAAAAGGGGGATTTTTATGCAGTGCGACGAGTTGAAGAAGCTGCCCTTGGGACTGCCTATGACGGTGGCCTCGGTGGGCACCATTGCCACCTTATGGGCAGGCAAAAACCTCCATGCGGGCTTTGGCGTTGCCTGGGCAGTCCTGTCCTTTCTGCACGGCTGGCAGCATCACCGAAAGATGCAGGCTGATGCTAAGCGTCTGGCCAATTGCTGCAGGACAGAAGCGCAGGAAGAGGAAAGCACGGTAAAGGCGCTGGTGGACAGCTTCCAGGTAGATGCTTATACTCCTGGCCGGGTGCGCCTGCGCAGCAGTTTGCTGGCTGCCAATCCCCAGTGGCAAAAGACCATAGAGGACTATGTGAAGTCCTTTACCGGGGTCAAAGAGGCGGTCATAACCCCCCTGACTGGTTCGCTGCTAATTACCTATGAGGCTGCAAAGCTCCGGAAAAAACCGAAGCTTGCCGCCTTGGAACAAAGGCTGGCGCAGGCAGTGGGAGCCTCTGTCTAAGGCAGCTGGTGGGCTACGCCCCTTTAGTGGAAATGAAATAAGGGCTATGAGAGCGCTGACGTTCTCATAGCCCTTATTTATTTAACCTGGCCATTGCGGTATTCTCTTGGGGTGCAGCCAAACATGGATTTAAAGGCACGGGAGAAGGTGGAGTAATCCAGGAAGCCCACACTGGCGGCAATCTGGGTGATAGGGGTGTCTGTCTTCAGCAAATCCCTGGCCATAAGGAGCCTCTTGCTGCGCACGTACTGGTGCAGGCCATAGCCCGTGTCGGCCTTGAACTTCCGCATGAGATAGAATTTGCTCATGTAGGCTTTGGAAGCCAGAGTCTCCACACTCAAGTCGTCGGCGAGATGCCCTCCTATGTAAGTCAATACATCTTGTATCTTGGGGTCGTAGGAAGCGTTTTCCAGGGCGCTGAGCTCATGCTCTATCAGGGAACGGTTTACCAGAATCATGAATTCGATAAAGAGAATTTCTGTATAGAGCTCATTGCCGAAGCCGTCCCCATGGGCAGTTTTTTCCAGCTTGTCCATGTGGTACAGCAAATCGTGGGTGGTGCCAGGGGGCTGGTGCATGACGCCGGCAGTTTCCCTGGCCTTTTGGAAGCATTCGGAAAGATTCACGCCGCGGCCGCTTTCATTCTGCCATCGCGCCAGAAAGTCCGGAGCAATGTAGATAACGATGCGCTCGTAGGGCACGTGCTCCCCGGCAGCGTTGGGACGGAAAATGGGCCGGTGAATCTCCCCGGCAGAAACAAAAATCAGGTCACGTGGCTCCAGGGAGTAAGTCTTGCCCTCTATTACGTAATCTGCTTTCCCGCCCAGAAAGAGGATGATTTTGTGGAAATCGTGATAGTGAAAGGGAATATCCTTCATATTGGCATCCTTCAGACGGAAGACCCGGAAATCACTGACCAGATAACCTTTTTTCTGATAGCCTTGCATAACTTTGTCCTTTCGGTACCTGCAATCCTTTCTTTTTTATAGTTTAGTACATTTTTTTCAACAAATAAAGCAGATTTTGTGATTTTATAAGAAGAAAATGACTGGTATACTAAAACCATCGTGAGGGACACGATACTTGGAAGGGATTAATTTATAAGAATACAACAGAAAGGCCGGTGACAGACATGATGCTCGCAAGAGGTTTCTTGGCAGAGGGTAAAGAATATTTGGTTCTGGAGGGAAATTTGGGCTTCATGCCTGGCTCAGCCGCTATTCGCCTGTTGATGGACAGGAATGAGGGAGCAGGCGCTGACAGGGTGCTGATTTCTGCCGGTACCAAGGTTCAGGCTTTCCTGCCTGATGGACAAATGGTGCCTCTTTCTGCCAGGGATCAGCAGGTGCTTGGCCGCGCAAGGGCTGATTATGAGCTGCGCCTGACGGACTGGTTCGTTTCTCTGATGCGTGAGGCAGATGAGGCTGCTGAACTGGAGCGCGCCAGCTAAGTTTGATGTATGTAAGTGTAAAGGATTCCGGCTGCCTGTGGTGGTCAGGAATCCTTTTTTATTATGAAAACCCAAGAAGTCAAGTCCGCAGGACGCAGATTGATTGGCTGTTTTCGTTTAAGGGCGAAGTGCAAAACTTGGTTTTGCACGAAGTTTGGTGTAAAATATATTTAGTATAATCAAAATTTTGATAGGTAGGGATTGTATATGCAGAAAATCAGGAAAGCAGTAATTCCGGCAGCAGGATATGGAACGCGCTTTTTGCCGGCCACTAAGGCAACCCCGAAGGAAATGCTTCCTATCGTGGACAAGCCCACCATCCAGTACATTGTGGAAGAGGCTGTTGCCAGCGGCATAGAGAATATCCTCATTGTTAGCGGTCATGGCAAGCGTTCCATAGAGGATCATTTTGACTCGGCGCCTACCTTGGAGCAGGAACTGGAACGCAAGGGAAAACTTGACTTGCTGAAGCAGGTACAGGAAACAGCTGATATAAATATTCACTATATTCGCCAGCGTCACATGAGAGGCCTGGGAGATGCTATTCTTTGTGCCAAGGCTTTTGTCAGCGATGAGCCCTTTGCAGTGCTCCTGGGTGACGATGTGGTATATAATCCTGAGAAACCGGCCTTAAGGCAGCTGATGGACGTGTATGAAAAAACTGGTGGCTCGGTGCTGGGCTGCCAGACGGTTCCTAAGGAGAAAGTATCATCTTATGGTATTGTGGATGGAGAACGGGGAAATAATCCCCGGTTGCTGAAGGTTGTAGATATGGTGGAAAAGCCTGAGGTAGAGGCTGCTCCCAGTCGTGTGGCTGTGCTGGGACGTTATATCATCAAGCCTTCCATCTTTAACATACTGTCGGAAACCAAGCCGGGCAAAGGTGGGGAAGTGCAGCTCACGGATGCCCTGAAGGTGCTTGCCAAGGAAGATTTTGTCTATGCTTATGATTTTGAGGGTCAGCGCTACGATCTTGGGGATAAGCTGGGCTTTTTGAAGGCTACTGTAGAATTTGCCCTGAGACGTGAGGATTTAGGTGATCCTTTTAGGGAGTATCTTAAGGAATTGGGGAAGAATCTCTAATGCAGAAGAAGAACAAGGCAAATCTGGCCTTGGGGCTTAGTGCGGCAGGCTTCCTGGGTACCTTGGGCATTCAGGGAGGCTTTGCTGCAGGGCTCCTGCACCATGGCTTTTTGGCGGCGACTATCGGCGGACTGGCGGACTGGTTTGCAGTGACGGCCATCTTCCGGCGTCCCCTGGGGATTGCCTACCGCACGGATATCTTGCGTCGCAATCGTCCCCGCATTATGGAGGCCATTGTAAAATATGCCAGTGAGGACCTGCTGAGCACGGAAAACATCATGGAGGTGCTGCGAAAGCAGGATACGGCGGCCTTGATGGTGGATTACCTGGAACACAGAGGCGGGCGCAAGAGGATTCGCGAGGTGGCCTGCGAAGTGCTGCTGAGGGGCGTCAATGCTCTTGATACTGCCAGGATAGCCAGGGAAATTGCCCCGTCCATCAGGGAGGGGCTGAAATCTCTGGCTTTGGAAGATGTGCTGATGGATTTGGTGAGGATGCTTTCTGAGGAGAAACACTCCCGGAGCGTGCTCCATAGTTTCCTGACCATTGGTCATGAAGTGATTTCAGCTCCTGTGTTCCAGCAGGTCATGCTTTCCCATATCAGCCTTTTGCGCAAGGAATATGAGGGAGACTCGGCAGGCAGGGCTCTGGTGCTGGAGATGATGGATTTAAGCGATGAGAAAATACTTGCCATACTAAATGAAAAACTGCAGAAACAGCTGCAGGAACTTTTGGAAGGCCAGACCCAAAGTTACGCTTCACTAAAGGCAGGTTTTGAGACCATGCTGAGAAATTTCAGCGAGGATGAGAGCCTGCACAGCTTGCTTAAGGACTGGAAGGACAATCTGGTGGGACGCCTGGAACTGGAATCCTTGCTGGGACGCTGGCTGGAGGCCAATGTTAAAGGAGAGGCGCCCTTCTGGCTGCCCGGCTTCCAATCCTTTGTGGACAGCAATGTGGACAGCTTTGTGCATTCAGAACAGCTTCAGCATAATTTTGACAAGAAACTTAAGGATTTTCTGGAGGAGGAGCTCACCAAGCACCACAGCCTGATTCCGGGGATTATCCGCGAGAGACTGGCAGAATTCAGCGATGATGAGCTGGTGGAGTTTGTGGAGGAACGGGTGCAGGATGACCTGCAGATGATTCGCATCAACGGTGCGGTGGTGGGGTCTTTGGTTGGCATGGGGCTGTATATCCTGGTGGCTTTGGCAGAAAGGATGTGGGGCCTGTGATTTGGAGCAACTGGAATAAGGCGGACAAGACCCTGCTCTTTGTGCTGGTGGTATTTCTCTTCTGCCTTTGCCTGCACTTGTCATACCCGGCCAGCCTGATGGCAGATGGCATGCTTTTCTGTGCTGAGGCAGCCCTGGTGGGCGGTCTGGCAGACTGGTTTGCCGTTACGGCTCTCTTTGAGAAGCCTTTGGGTTTTCCCTATCATACTGCCATCCTGCCAAGGCGCAGGGATTCGTTTATCAAGTCCTCAGTTACCCTGGTGCAGAAGGAATTTTTCTCCAAGCGGAAGATTTTCCGTCATTTGGAAAGGCTGCACCTGATGCCCATGCTGCTGGAATGGCTGGACAGCCCTGCAACAAAAGCTCGTGTGACGGACAGGCTGCTGATTTATGCCCGTAATCTTCTTATCAAAGAAGGCAGCGGCCAGCAGGCAGCTGCTTTTGCTGACAGGTTTAAGCAGACTTTGGCGGCAGTGGAGCCGGAGAATTTCTTTGGGGAGTTCGGGCGCTGGCTGTCCCGCAGCGGCAGGGACCATGAGATACTGGCACGACTGGCATCCTATGGCTATCTTAAGGTGGGGAAGCCTGAAACTAAGAAGGCTATAGAGAAATACCTGCAGGATTATGAAAAGGAACGCACCAAAGGCGATTTCTGGAGCCTGCTGGCGGCAGGTTTTTTGGAAGCCACTAATCTGGTGGACCTGGAGGAAGCGGCGGAGCTGATGCAGAAGCAGCTGCTTGCCATCCTTGAGGAGCTGGCCAAGCCTGAAAGCAAGCTGCAAGAAGAGCTGCTGGAGCTTTTCTATGAAAAATCTTTGGTACTGAACCTTGACCCGGCTTTCCATCAGCTGCTTCATGATTTGAAGGACAGCCTTTTGAGTGAGCTGCCTATTGAAGAAGCGGTGCAGAGAACCTTTGACCATCTGCGGGCCCATGTGGCTGAGGATGGGGCTCGTTCCGTGGATTCTTTGGCGGAGCATCTGCCCATGCTTCAGTCACATTTAGCGTCTATGATAGAGGCTGAGTACCAGCGTATCCTGAATCTGCTGAAGGAGGATGAGGGGCTAAGGCGCACGGTGGGGCAGTTCCTCTATGATTTGATAGCACGTTCAGCCCTTCATGCCCAAAGCCTGGTAGGCGTGGTGGTGACTTCGGTGCTGTCCAAACTGACGGATGAGCAGCTTAATCACCTGGTCTATGACAAGGTGGAACCTGATTTGCTGTGGATTCGCATGAACGGCTCCATTGTAGGCGCAGGCATAGGCCTTATCATGTTTGTGATGATGAAGTTTATTGAGCTGAATTGAAATGTTTTTCCATGAAATTTAAAAGCGCGAACCGATTTCTCTCGGCTCGCGCTTTGCGTTTTTATGGGCGTCAGATGCCCATTTCGATGTTCTTGATGATGACGGTGAGCTTTTCCATCTCTTTCTGGGTAGCTGCGTTGAGGCGTTCCAGTTCCTGGATGGAATCGGTGGATTTCTGGATATGGTTCAGGCCGTCTGCCAGATTGGCGTGCAGGTCTTTCATCTGTCCGCTGAAACTCTTGTCGAACTCGGCAATCTTGGCCTCGAACTGGTCATTTTCTGCCAAAATTTCGTCAATCTGCTTCACGTCGCCAAGCAGGGTCTTGATAGCCTCATCGGAGGTCTGGAGGCTGGTCTGGGTGTTTTCGGAAAGCTTCCTGACTTCCTGGGCTACTACTGAGAAGCCTCGCCCTGCTTCGCCGGCTCTGGCTGCCTCGATGGCGGCGTTGAGGGCCAGCAGGTTGGTCTGGGCAGCGATTTCGTTAATCATGTTCATGACATCGTTGATCTTCTGGGCTCTTTGGCTGAGCAGATCAAGCTTCGGGGTAATTTCACCCATGCGGTTCATGAGCATCTTGAAGAGCTTGTTCTGCTCTTCAAGGCCTCCTGCCAGCTGATGGATAGCACTCTGGAGCCCTTCGGAATCCTTGGACATGCGCATGATGGTTTCCACAATGCCAGGCATCTTGGACTGGTAGTCGTGGAACATATTTATAAGGTTGTCCTTCAGGAGATCTGTATGGTGCTGCCTGGAAATTTCCCGGTTGAAGAAGTAGGCCCGGCAGTCGGAGTAGAAGGTGGCAAACTTGTCCAGATAGTCATCATGGAAGGCTTCGCCGGGAGGCACATGGAAGAAGAAAATGGCGGTAAGGGTCTCGTTTACATGGAGCCCCAGGATTTCGCCCAGGCTGGAGAACCCTGCCACGGGAACTGTCTCAAATTCATCCACATGGCCGATTTCGTTGGGATAGCCAAGACGGCGCAGGATACAGTCGTTCAGGAGGCCGCCGATGGGGGTGGGCTTGCCCTGCATATAATGCTGTACATCCGTATGTACCGTCTGGGGCAGGGAAATCCTCTTCATCAGGTGCAATTCCTCACCGGTGACGATATCGCAGAAGAAGTGGATGCGGTCATTTTCTTCGTCAATCTTGGAAATGGTACGGATGAAATACTCGCCATTCACATTGGTGGCGAAGGTGTAGTCCTGCATGGCGGTTTCTACCTCGGCGGCAGAACTTACATGGAAGTGGTCCTTCAAGACCTGGATAAAGGAGCTGTCCTCGCCCGTATTGGGATCCTGGACTTTTTCGATATAGCGCAGG